>JAFDCW010001025.1 GCA_019312705.1 Deltaproteobacteria bacterium | reverse complement strand
GGTCTACGACCTGCACCTCGCCAACGAAGACGCTCCCGTGGGCCCGCCACTTCCCAAAGCGGCCGACCTGGTCACCGACCACGAGGTGGGGTCGCAGACCCGTCGGGCGATCGTGACCCCGACCGGCACGAAGTTGAGCTTCTACGTTCAAGTGCCGAGAGACGGCCAGCTCTCCTTCGCCCTCGGGACGGCGGCCGAGGGCGTCACCGCGTCCGTGCGCGTCACGCCGGCGGTGGGCGAAGCGGCAGAACTCTTCACCGGAGAGGCAGAACCCCGCTACCGCGATCACCTGCTCGACCTCGCGGCCTTCGCGGGCACCGTGGTCCGCCTCGAATTCGAAAGCGTTGGACCCGAAGGCGGCGAAGATTCCACCATCGCCTGGGGCGGCCCGCAGTTGGTGGTGCCCATGCCCACCCAGCCACGCCTAGCCGGTGAGGCGCGGAACGTGGTGATGCTGACCATCGACACCCTCCGGGCGTCGAAGCTCCGGCCCTACAACCGCCGGAGCCGAGTGGAAGCCCCCAACCTCGACGCCTTTGCCGCCGAAGCAACGGTCTTCGAGCGCGCCCAGGCCCCGGAGAACTGGACCAAGCCGAGCGTCGCTTCGATTCTCACCAGCCTCACCCCGATGACCCACGGCACCAAGCAGGACTCGTCGAGCCTGCCGGCCGCCGCCTTGATGGTGAGCGAGGTCTACGAAGCCGCCGACTTCTCGACGGCCACCTTCCTCGCAAATGGGTACGTCTCGGACCGCTTCGGCTTCGACCAGGGCTGGGACCACTACACCAACTACATCCGCGAGAATCGCAATACCGGCGCGGACAACGTCTTCGGCGAAGCCGCCGAGTGGATCGAAGAGCACAAGGACGAGCGCTTCTTCGTCTACATCCAGACCATCGACCCTCACGTGCCCTACGACCCGCCGGACGAGATCCTGCGCATCTACGACGAGGACCCGAGCGCCTACAACGGCCAGGTGCGCAACCGCATGACGGGTCCGCTCCTCGGGGATGCCAAGAGAAACCCGCCGCGGGTGGTCTTCAACGCCGCCGACCAGCAGCGCCTCCGGGACCTGCACGACGGCGAAATCACCTTCCACGACCGCCACTTCGGCCCCTTCCTCGACAAGCTCCGGGAGCTGGGGCTCTACGAGGACATGATCTTCGTCATCACCTCGGACCACGGCGAGGAGTTCAACGAACACGGCTCCTGGGGCCACGGCCACAGCGTCTACCAGGAGCTCCTGCACGTGCCGTTGATCGTGCGTTGGCCCGCAGCCGAAGCGAGCGGACTGCGCGTACCGGAGGTGGTCAGCACGATGGACATCGCGCCGACCGTCCTCGAGGCAAGCGGCGTCGACGTGCCGGAGGTTTTCGAGGGAAGCTCTCTCATCGGATACATGCGCGGCCACACCCCAAACCGCCCCGCCCTCGCCTTCAGCGACTTCCTCGACGACCGGCGGGTCATCCGCGCTGGTCGCTGGAAGCTGATCCTCCGCGGCAACCTCCGCTGGACCATGTTCGACCTCGAGGACGACCCCGGGGAGGAGCGAGAGCTCGACCTCGGGGACCGGAGCCGCATCGCCCTCCGATACCTACGCATCATGCTCGGCCAGTACCTCGGCGCCGAAGACCGCCGCGACTGGCTGCACAGCTCCGGCGGCGAGGCCTCCCAGGTCCTGCCCCAGGCCGACTCCCAAATCGACGCCGAGCTCTGCCAACAGCTCACGCTGCTGGGGTACGTCGACGCGCGCTGCGATAATATGTGAGTAGGGGCGGGCGTTCACAAGAAGGCGCCGCGTAGGCGGCCCGAGGCGGTAGCGCGACGCAGTCGCGCAGAGCCGACAGGCCGACCGTAGCGGCGCCGGTAGTGCCGTACCGTTTCCGTTCACGTTTCCGTTCCCGTGTCCGTCGCCGTTCCCGTTCCCGTGTCCGTGTCCGTCGCCGTTCCCGTGTCCGTCGCCGTTCCCGTTCCCGTTCCCGTCTAACGAGTAGTCAGAAGTATCTGGATCATTCCGCGGGCTTAGGGGTCTGCGGTTGACCTAGCCTGGCGAAAAGCGATCGTAGGGGATGTTGAGCGAACGGTCCCTGGAGCGCG
>JAFDCW010001024.1 GCA_019312705.1 Deltaproteobacteria bacterium | reverse complement strand
GCTCGTCGATGCGGTTGAGGACCGTCATCAGGATGCGCCGGTACTCGGCCTCGAGGCCGTCGAGGTACTCCATCGCCGCGTCGATGACGAACTCCCGCACGCGCTCCTTGATGAGCATCAGGATCTCGTCGAGGGCCTGGGTCACGAAGCTGATGTTCTCCGTGATGATCATCGTCGGCTCCGAGAACAGGATCGCGTAGTTGATGTCCGTGATGACGGCGAGCACGGCGAGCACCGGCGCGATGGCCGCCTCGCGTTGCGCCGCGGTCGCGTTCTGCAGCCCAACCTGGATGTTGAGGTTGCTGATGCCCTGAACGGCTTCGATGTAGGCCGGCATCACCCGGTCGAGCTCGCGGAACTTCACCGTCATCGCGTCTTCGAAGCGGCTGGGGTTCGTGGCAGCCCAGTCGTCCTCACCGAAGGCGTCACGCGGGGCAAAGCCGTTCTTGAGGAGCGAGCGAACGAGGAAGTTCGACCGCGTATCGTCCTGGGCGAGGGCGATGCCCTGTTCGTTGACGATCTGGTAGAGGGACCTCACATCCCGAATGATCTCCGGCAGCATCAGGATGTAGTCCGCCGGTGCGAGCCCACCGGAACGGAGAAAGTCGACGTAGGCGCGCACAGCCGTGATGTCGTCCTGGAACGGGTCCTCGCTCGTGCTGAGGCTCTCGATGAGGCCGGAGCCCTCGGGCGTGCCGAGTGCGATGCGCAGGGACTCGATCTTGAGCGCGACGAACTCGTCCGTATAGCTCGACCAGAGGTCCGTATCGCCGCCGTCACCTCCATCGAAGTAGACACGCTCGACGAGGCCGATGGCGATGCGATGCTCGAGGCGGGCGGAGGTGAGGGGGTCACGCATCAACCCGGGACGACCGCGGTCGGAATCCCGAAGGCTCGCCTCCATCTCTTCGAGGGACGTCTGGAACTTGGTCTCGGTGACGATGTGCCGCACGACGTTCAGCAAGCTGAACTGCAGCTCGTCACCGGCCGCGGCGTCGATCGGATAGAGGGTGAAGGTCTCACCGGTGAAGAAGTTCACCGTGTGATGGGCGTTGTTGTCGGTGATGCCGTGCAGAAAGCAGCCGAGGGCGTAGGCGCGCTCGGACCGGAGCACGTCGGCGGCCGGCGTGCCTGAGGCGATCTGGCGCTCCTCTTCGTTGACCGCCTCGCGGTAGAGCGCGTCGCACTGCTGGAAGGGCCGGAAGAACCAGGCGTGGGAAGGGTCCGTGAGACCCGTCATCACCGTATTGTCGGGACCGATAGCCCCGCCCCGGAAGAACTGGGGGTTGTCGAGGATGGCCCGGGCGTCGGTGGGGTCCATGCCCACGGTCACCTCGTCCGAGCCCGGATACATCAGGCGCAGAGTCGGTGTTCCGCCGTCGGCCATCGACCGGGCGAGCTCGTCGTGGATCGCGTTGGCGACGTAGACGTGCACGACGACGCTGAACGCCGAGGCCGAGGACGAGAAGCCGAGCACGCCGATCAACGCCAGGCCCGAGAGAAACAGACGGTTTCGGGTGCGCTTCACTTCAAAACTCCTCGTGAACGGCAATATGCAGGTCGTAGCCGTCGCAGGCCGTCGCCGCCGGGGTCCGCTTGACCCGGACGTGCACCGTGCCGCTCTCGTCGATCACCGGAGACGTGAACGTGCCTTCGCAGTCGATGTCCATGGCCACGGTGCCGCCGCTGTCGCCGATGGGCGCGGAGCACCCGTCGCCGAACTCGGTATTCGCCGTGCCCGCTGTGCACTCGTGGGTTGTGGTCACCGTGTCTTCATCGGCGCACTCGAACCACATCGCGATCTCCATCGTGCCGGGGTCGGCGATCGCCGTGACGTCGATGAAGAACTCAGTCCGGCCGAGGCTCGGGCTATCGGTGGCGGTGAAGGTGTACCAATCCTCGTCACCATCGAGGAGCGTCAGGTTGGACATCGTCTCGTTGGGCTCTTCGGTCGGCACGGGGCACCGCGCGGCCACCATCGAGCTGCACACCTGGGTGCCGCCGCAGCAGATGGCCCCGACGATCATGGCCGGCGCGTCGCAGGCGATGGTGCAAAAGCCATCGGAAGAACAAATTGGGTCGATTCCCATGCACTCGAGTCCACACCCATTGCGGCAGCCCTCGGCCGGCTCGTTGGTGCGGTCACGCTCGCAGCCCGTCGAGCACATGTGCTCGCCGGCGGGGCATCCGGTCATGCCGCCGTCCTCCGGTGGCGTACCGCTGTCGGTCGGGGGTGTCCCGGTGTCGGGGACATCGCCGTCGGGGACGTCGCTGTCGAGGGGTACACCCGAGTCGGGATCCGAACCATCGACGGCGGAGTCGGAAACGCCGGAGTCATCGAGCACGGTGGGGGAGTCGGTACAGCCGACCATCAGGCCGAAGAGCAACGAGGCTACGGCCCCGGAGAAACTATGCATGCCCCATCCTCCCCGTTGTGGGCCGAGGATTCAACCAGGCGGCGGAACGTCGTTCGGCAGGCGTCGGGGAAAAGTCCAACGATATTGGCGCTTCAGCTTTTCGTAAGAAGCGCTCCGTCTGAGCTTTGCGTGGGGCGATGAAGCCCTGGCAACGAAAGACAGGAACTCACCATGATGAAGATTCTCTCCCCCATCGCCCTCTCCGCCCTCCTCGCCATCGGCACCGCCGGGACCGCATTCGCGTGGTCCGGTTCAGGCCGCGGTGACGTTTCCGAACCGGTCGAGGACGGGGGGACCGCCGAAGAAGCGCGGGAAGGCCGAGCGGGCCACAGCAAGAGCCGCCGAGCCCGCCGAACGCGCCGAGCCCGCCGAGGACAACGAGCACACCGAGGACAGCGAAACCGTCAGAACCAAGGAGCGGAAGCCCGAACTGGCAGGCGTACCCGAGGCGAGATGCGCAACATCGGCCCCATGGCTCGCCGCCTCGATCTCACGGCAGCCCAACGGACTGAAATCCGCGCCATCACCCGCCAGGCCCGAAGCGAGCGCCGCGCCAACCGGGAAGAGGTCCGAGCCCTCTCCCCCGCCGCCCGCCGCGCCGCCCGCGTCACCGCGAAGACCGAACTGCGTGCGGCTGTCTTCGCCGCGCTCACCGAGGCCCAGCGGGCCCAGCTGCGTGGCATTCGCGCTGAGCGCCAGGCCAGGCGCGCCGAGGCCACGCCGCAGAATGGTGAATCGCGAGAACGCGGTCGGGCCCGGCGTCATGAGCGCCGCCAGGAGCGGGGTCAGGGCCAGGCGCGCAGGCAGGCGCGGAGCGACAACCGCGCCCAGGCCCAGGGACGAGGTCGGGGCAAGGGGCGCGGTCAGGGTCGAGGAATGAACCGACCGGTCGACTGAGCTCAGCCGGCGCTGCCGAGTACGAGTCCCCCCGGCGCGCGGTCACTGGCTGCCGCGTGTGGGGGGGTGAGTTCGTCCGCCGGAAGAGTCCGGACTACTTTGTCTCACGCAAACGGACGTCAGTCGACGTATGGGATCGAGGTCAGCGGAATGCGCCAAAGCGTTTCTCCTTCGGGGCTGGCGACTCCCACGCCGACCTCGCCATCTCCGAGGAAGATGAAGCCGCCCGCCGGTACCCAACCGGTAGGCATAGGGAGCTCCCGAAGGCGACCCGATGCGAGATCGAAGAGCTGAAGATATCTCTGCAGATCGACGCGTCGGGTGAAGACGTAGTATCCGTCGAGCACACGGCCGAGGCCACGGGTCATCTGAGTTGCCACCAAACGAGGTTCGAGGTCCTCGGATCTCGAGACGGCAGCCGCCGTCCACAACTCCAAGCGGTCGAATCGTAGGGTCACCGGGTCCTGGTCGTACGCTTCATACCAAGCCAGCGTCGAACGATGGGCAGACGACGACAACACTTCGCCCGGAAGTCGGTCAATCAGGACAGTTGGCCCCGTTGTGAGCGTGGCATGCATCATTTGAACGTCGACGCTCCCGTTCTCCCAATACGCATTGTCACCGGACACCATGACGCCTTGCGGAGAACGACTCAGCTCGCTGGGCGAGATGATTCGGATATCGTCAACGGTCATGATCGCAACCTGCCCGCTCG
>JAFDCW010001023.1 GCA_019312705.1 Deltaproteobacteria bacterium | reverse complement strand
CGAAGCCGCGCGCGTACGCGAATCCTTGGGCCATGCGGTAGGCCACGTAGCGGTCGTTGCCCACGCGGTCGATGAGCAGGCCGATGCCGAAGGCAGCGGCTCCCTGGGCTACGGCCTCGGCCTGGTAGACGTCGTCCCCGCCCTCGTCGAAGAGCACTCCAACCCCGAGCACGCCGTAGCCTTGAGACAGGCGCAGGGACCGGTAGCTGTCGACCGCCACGCCGAGGTCGAAGAGCAGGCCGATGCCAAGGCGACCGACCCCTTGGCGGGAAACCCGCGAGAGGGACGCCGGCGGGGATGCGGCGCGGCCACCCGCGTCCGACGGCAGCCGGGCGTGTCCGTCGGGGCCCACGTCACCGGGGACCGGGACCTCGGTATAGCCGTAGGTATCGGCGCCGCGTACGTCGACGACCACGGAGACGCCGCGGTCGGGGCCCGAGGTCGCCCCGGCCGAGTTGCGGTACGTGTCGTCGCCGCCGAGGTCGACGAGAAGCAGCGCGTCCCCGAGGGGCCCGTCGGCCTCATAGACGTGGTCCTCGCCGCCGCGCACTCCGATGCGCCCGATCGGCGTCACCACGGTCAGCTCTCCGGCGTCGGGGCTGACGGACCCGAGGTCGGCCGCCTCGATCGTGGCGGCGAGGCGGGCGGCCGCCTCGGCCATGCGTGCGACGTCGACGTCGCCGAGCAGCGCGCCCACGAGATCACTGCGACGGAGGTCGAGGCCGGTGAGCCCGCCGCCTAGGAAGATCCCGCTCGGTCCGTCGTAGAACAGGTCGAGGTCATCGCCGAGGATCGCGACCGCGGCTTCCCGCGCCACGTGCGCCTCCATGAGGGCCACCACGATGGGCGCGAGGCGAGCCTGGAGGTCGGACGAGAGGCCCGCCGCCGCGACCTCGAGGCTCGCCCGGTCCGGCGTGGCCCCCGTCGCGACGAGCAGTGCCTCGAGGGCCTCGACCAGGTCGTCACCAACATGCGCTTCGGTGCTGAGTTCACCCAGGTCTGCCCAGGCGCCAGCCTTCGCGATCATCTCGCCGACCCCCGCTCCGTCGAGGTCTCGGTCGACCCGTTCGGCGAAGGGAACGGCGCTCGACCAGTCGCCTTGGATTCGGTCGGTGAAATGCAGCCGGAACGGGTCGTGGGTGATCGCCGGCAGGATCCGGTTCATCACGGCCGAGGGCCAGGCGAGGTCGCAGCGGGTACGCCCGAGGGCGTCGATGGCTTCGTCGAAGAGTGAGCCCTCGTCCCGCGCTGCGTAGCAGGCGCAATCCGCGAGGACCGCCGCCGCCGGCCCTTCGGAGGGCGCCGACGGGGCGCAGAGCCCGGGCGCGACCTCGGGGCCAGCAACGCAAGGGGCCGGCGTGGCGCAGACACCCGCGGGCCCTGCCATCAGGCACAGTGCCGTTGCACACTCGGTGTCACTCGTGCAGCTCTCGGCGCCGCCGGCGTCGATCAAGAGCTGGCATCGCTCGGCGGCGGGGACCTCGTCGGGGACGCATACTCTTCGGAGGTCGCCGACGTCGCGGCAGCGCCGAGCGCCCACCGGGCAGTCCGCATCGACCGTGCACAATCCGGTGCACCGCGGTCCGAGCCCCTCGCTGTCGACGCATCGGTCGTATCGCCCTCCGCAGTCCGCATCGGACCTACACTCCGTGCCCGGCGGTACGGTGACGCACGTATCGCGGACCGGTCGGCACTGGGTGCCGAGCCCCGGGACTTCTTCTACACACTCGGCTTCCACGGCCAGGCTCGCGCACTCGCCGGCGTCCGCGCAGGGCACACCGCAGGCACGTTCGCCCTCGGCGAGTACGAGGCAGAGCGCTCCTTCGGCGCAGTCCCTGTCCCGCCGGCAGGGGGCGCAGAAGGGGGGCGGTGGCGGACCGGCGTCAGTCCCGCCGTCTGCATTGGCGTCGGCGTCCGCATGCATCGATCCGTCGAGCCCGCTGTCGCCGCCGGTGACGCCGCTGTCTACGATGTCGCCATCGTCCCCGCACCCCGTGATGAGGACGAGGCCGAGGAGGAAGGTCCCTGGGAGCGTGGCTCGCATTTCCGGAGCGTAGTGCGTGATCCAGAGCCGCGGAAGGTTTCTCGCTCGTTCCACGGCTC
>JAFDCW010001022.1 GCA_019312705.1 Deltaproteobacteria bacterium | reverse complement strand
GGCCGCTCCCGTCCCCGCTCCCGTCCGGCCGCTCCCGTCCCCGTTCCCATCCCCGAGCCCGTCTACACCTCGAAGTCCGCCGTCTCGAGAATCTCGTCGATCCGATACAAGAACGCGTTCGCATTCACTCCATCGACGATGCGGTGGTCATACGAGAGGGCCATCTGCATCACGGGGTGGATCGCCATCAGGTCTTCTCCGTCCTTCTCGACGACCACGACCTTCTTCTTGATCTCGCCGATGCGCAGAATGCCGACGTTGGGCTGCGAAATGATGGCGCCGCCGACTAGATTTCCCCGGCGCCCGGGGTTGCTTATGGTGAAGGTCTTTCCGGCGAGGTCGTCGGGAGCGAGCTTGCCGTCCCGGGCCTTCGTTGCCAAGTCGTCGATGGCCCGAGCGATGCCCCGGATCGATAGCTCGTCGGCATTGCGAATGACCGGAACCACGAGGCCCTCCGGGGTGTCGACGGCGATGCCTAGGTTCACGTCCCGAAAGAGCACATAGGACTCGTCGAGGACCCGGGCGTTCAGCTCGCGGATTTCGCGCAAGGCTTTGCAGGTCGCCGCGCAGACGAACGCCAGGAAGGTCAGGTTGAGTCCATCCTTCTTGAACTCCGCCTTGTGGGCAGCCCGGAGCTTGGTCGTCGCGTGCAGGTCGCATTCGGCGAAGGTCACCACGTGGGGCGCGGTGAGCTTCGAGTAAACCATGTGATCGGCGATGATCCGGCGTCGCCGGCTGAACGAGATGACCTCGTCCCCGGGGGCCGGAACATAAGGGGGCACGCGGAACGCACCGCTCGGCCCAGGAGCCGAACGCTCTCGCTTGGCTGCCCGCGGTACGGACGGCGTGGCAGCCGGTGGCGGGACGGCGGCCGCTCCGGTGAGTGTCTTGGCGGACGCCGCCGCGAGCACGTCGGCGCGCGTGATGCGGCCGCCGTCGCCGGTTCCGCGAACACTCGCGAGGTCGACGCCCTCTTCCCGGGCGAGCTTGCGCACGGCGGGGGACGTTGGCGCATCGACGTCCGTCGACGATGCGGGAGACGATGCGGGAGACGATGCAGGAGGCGATGCAGGAGGCGATGCAGGAGACGGCGCAGGTGCATCGACCGAGGCGTCGCCATCACCGGCCGTGGCCTCCGCGTTGACGTCGATCTCGCAGAGGGCATCCCCGACCGCGACGATGTCGCCTTCGACCACGAAGATCTTGGAAACCACGCCGCCAGAGGTCGCGGGGATCTCGCTATCCGCCTTGTCGGTCATGATCTCGACGAGGGGGTCGTCCTTCGACACGCGCTGGCCTTCGTGCACGAGCCACTTCCCCACTTCGCCTTCCGCTACGCTCTCACCCAGCGAGGGCATCGTGATCGTCGTCGCCATTCAGACCTCTCGTCGCGTCATGCCCCGGAGACGGGGCCCCGGAAGGTACCTCAATCAGGGCGCTCGATCTCCATGGTTTGCGCCCCCGCCGCGGCTGCGCCATTGTCCCCTCGCGGTGGCTGATCTGGAGAAACACGCGATCAAGCGGGACAAGCGCTTCCTGATGCGGCTAGTCCTCTTTCTCTCGATCGGCTGCCTCGCCGGATTCCTGCTCTTCGTGAAGATGACGTCTCCGGAGGTGGCTACTTGCGCGGCAAGGGGCTTTGGGTCCTCCGCCGCCGAGAGCGAGTAGGACTTCCGCGCCAGCCTCGGCGAGTGATAGAGTCCCGCCCATGCTCGCTGAACTGAACGCCGAAGATCGCCTGCGCCTCATGAGATTCATCTGCTCCTTTGCCTGGGCAGACTTGGAGGTCCAGGACGAGGAGCGCGGCTTCGTCGCCAAGATGGCCGCCAAGCTCGGGCTCTCCGATGAAGAGATCGACCAGGTTCGCGAATGGCTCGAGGTCCCGCCGAAGGCGGAGGATCTCGACCCGAGCCAGATCCCTCGCGAGCACCGGCAGCTTTTCATCGACGCGGCCCGGGCCATGGTCGTCGCCGACGGCCGAGTCGACCCCGAAGAAGCGGAAAACCTCGCGCTCTTCGAGATGCTCGTTCAAGACTGATCCCCCCGGTACCCGGGACTGACCACTTTGCGTCGCAGCTTCGCCCTAGCCCTCGGTCTCGCCTGG
>JAFDCW010000254.1 GCA_019312705.1 Deltaproteobacteria bacterium | reverse complement strand
ACCCGTCATCGATGGTTCCAACGACTCCGACGCAGCCGGAGAGCGACCCGACGGCCAAGGAGGCCATGGCCGCGAGGGCGAGGAAATCCGAAGAGCGAAGGCGTAGCCGCGGTGTTGATCTCCGTGACCATCTCCATACAGGGCACGCCCATGGCGAGGCGCGCCTCGTTGGTCGTCTCGAGGGCCGCGATGGCGGCCGCGCTCGACCCCCCGGGGGCCGGGGCGCAGCCGGTGCCGCCCACGCACAGGCCACCGCTACAAGTCGCCCCGGTTGCACAGATGCGACCGCACATGCCGCAGTGGTTCACGTCCGTATCGGTATCGCGGCACGTCCCGCTACAGCGGGTCTCGCCCCCAGGGCACGGAGGGCCGGTGTCCGGCGCCGCCGAGTCGGTGACCGGCCCCGTGTCTGCGCCCGGGCCCGAGTCGGAGGCAGGCCGCGAGACCCGTCATCGATGGTTCCAACGACTCCGACGCAGCCGGAGAGCGACCCGACGGCCAAGGAGGCCATGGCCGCGAGGGCGAGGAAATCCGAAGAGCGAAGGCGTAGCCGCGGTGAGTCGTGCACTGCCCCCCAGAGTACCGGTCCCAAACCGATGGGACAAACGCGGCACCTCCGATGGGCCCGGTGAACGCGGGGCAAGAAGTGCGCAGCCGCGAGGGCGCGGGGCAAAACGGGTGCGCTACTCGGGCTTGCTCTCGAAGCGAATGGCTCCGCCGGGGAGGAAGTAGAGGATGTCCATCACGCCCCCCGTCACCGTCGGCACGTGCCACGAACCGGGACCGTAGACCGTCCAGCCTTCGGGCTGACCGTCGAAGCACGCATCGCCAGAGACGGCGAAGCACAGGTCGATCTCGCCGTTGGGATGGGTATGGCCCGGACCGGCCTGGTTCATGTGCACCACATCGACGGAGACGTCGTCGAGCCCGTCGGCCTTTCGCACGCGCGAAAACCGAACGCCCCCCGCTTCGCGATCGGCGAGCCACCCGGCGTCGATGCCTTCGCGGACCAGGGCGCGAAGCGACGTCATGGCCTCGCCGGTGAGGGGGAAACGCTCGTCGAGGCTGGCCTTCGTCGCCGCGGAATCCGCCGGGTCGAGGGTGCGGGTGAACTCGACGAGGGGAGCGAGCCGAGCTTGCACCGTTGTGAGGTCTGCCATGGGCCGAAGGGTACGCGAATATGCAGCTTTACATCAGGCAGCCGCGGTCGAGGCCCTCGGCGCTGTTGTTGTCCTCGCGGCACTCCCGGGCTGTGGCGGGGAGGTCGACGACGGCGTGCACCCGGACGGTTCCGCCGAGGATGTCGGGGTCTGTCCTGGGGAAGCTGAGGTCCTCGGCCTGGGCCGGGAAGAGGGCCCGGGTCGTATTCATGGTTCCCAGCAGATCTGCCGGGTCCGGGGCGCTCACGATGGGCCCACGGTAGAGGCGAACCTCAGCGCCGATGGGCATCACCGCTTCACCCAGGTTACGCACCGTGACCGTCACCCCGAGCTCCCCCGTGCAGTTGGCGCGCAGCGTCAGCACCGCATCAACCGCCGAGAGCTCGTTGCCCGGCTGTTTGTTCTGGCGGAAGTTGTTGAGGCCGGGGGTAGACCAGTTGGGCGCTTCGCGGCTGGGGATCTCACCGCTCTCCTCGACGTTGGTCACGTGGTAGGCGTGCTGGTTCCAGACGCGGCGCGTGCGGACCCAGGTGCCGCTGGTGCTGCTGTAAACCCGAATGCCCGATGTCCGGGTGCCCGGCACGTCCCGGCACTCGCGGTACCGAGCATTGCTAGCGACGATGATGTCGGCCTGCCCGTCGCCGTCGACGTCGGCGACGATGGGCATCTCGAGGATGGTGCCGTTTGTATTGCACGCCTCGAAGAGAACCGTGCCGGTCATGCCTTCATAGATACGCAGATAGTGCTCGTCGGCGTAGAGCACCTCGGCCCGGCCGTCACCGTTGAAGTCGAAGACCGAGCTCCCGGTTCGCGCCGAAGAGCAGTCGATGGTGCTCTGGGTCCAGAAGAAGGTATCGACGTCAGCGACCGTCGAATCGACGAGGCGGCGACCGTCGAGGACCGCGTAACCGACGCCTCCGGCGACCGCGATGTCCGGAGTGCCGTCGCCGTTGACATCGGCGGCGGTCGGAGGCCCGCCGCCGCGCGTGCGCCCCGCGGAGGTCGCCGCACAGAGCGTCGGGTCGAGGGTGCCGTTGATGTCGAGGCCGGTTCGGAGGGTCTCGACACCGCCGGCGCCGTCGTAGCGCCAGACGGTCAGGGTGTGGGTGTTGTACTCAACGGTGACGATCTCGGGCAAACCACCGGCCTCGAGGTCGGCGACGATAGGATGGCGAGGACCACGAAGCGGCCCCCGACGAGGGAGTGGATGCGCCGGGCGGATACGATCTCGAGGGTGTGGTCCGCGTCCCCATCGACGTCGCTCAGGATCACGTCGCGGTCCGGTACGTCCATCATATAGCGCACAGCGCCGGTCTCCCCGGCGAGGACCGTTCCACCGACGATGACCTCGGGCATGCCGTCCTGGTCGACATCGGCGATATTGGGCATGATGCACAACGCCGGGAGAACCGGGCTGGTCCAGCGCTCGACGAGAGCGTCGGCGACGACGTGGTAGGCCACGATGGTGCGCCGGTCGATGCTGCACGCGACGATTTCATTGCCCGGGGCCCCGTCGATGTTGCCCGCGGCGGGGTAGGTCCAGGGGTTGGTGCTTGCGCTGATGCGCCACTTCTCGGTCAGCGCGCCGTCCGCGGCGGCGAGCACCACGAGGTCGCCGACGGCGTTGGTTCCGTCGGGGCGGGTCGAATCATCGGGGCTGGTCACGATGACGATCTCCGGAATGTCCCTTCCCGTGATGCGGCCATCGCAGTCGTCATCGTCGAGCTGGATGACGATGGGCGAGTTGCGCACGTCGGTGAGGTTGGGCGCGGCGGTGCTTCCGTCGAACGCACCCCAGGAGAGACTGAGTTCGACGTCGAAGGCATCGGCGTCCGGAGTGAACGTGCAGGCCGTGACGCACATCGGCGCCTCGGGGTCCGGTGTCGTACCGTCGGGACAGGCTGGGGGCCGCGGCAGACAGCGACCGCTGGCGATGAGGGTCCCGTCGCACATCACGCCGTCGCCGGCGAGCTGAGGCTCGCAGTAATCACCGGCGGCGCAGTCGTCTTCGTTTTGGCACTCCGCCCCGGGGGTCACGCAGCGCAAGAACGAGCAAACCTCCGTCCCTGCACAGCACGCGTCGCCGCAAGCGGAGGCAACCTCGCAGCAATCGCCGTCGATGCACACCCCATCGCAGGGCTCGGCGCAGGCCGGTCCCGCATCGACGGCCGTATCGCGCCCGGAGTCCCGGGCGGCGTCGCGGCCGCTATCGACGGCGTCCGCGATACAAGCCGAATCGACGCAGCTGAAACCGTCGTCGCAGTCCGCGGTCGAACTGCACGGGCCCGCGCCGCCCCCATCGTCGCCGCAGGCCATTGAGAGCAGCAAGAGCAGGGGGGCGAGGGCGAATACGACGATCTTGTGCACGTCGTAGAGAAAAGCAGAGGGCGGTACGGCCGTCAACGCCGTGAAATGCGGGCTCGATCTTTTGGGCCATCGAAGGTCCATTGACTGTCACCCCGACTGAGCGCAGAGAAGTAAGCATGGCCGAATCGACCTCTTGCTGCGGCGGCACGCCTGCCGAGCCCACCTCCACCGCTTCTTCCGCCGACGCAACCCGGGCCGCCAGCGCCGACTCGGTGCGCGACCAGGTCCGCCAAGACTACGCCAAGGTCGCCAACGCGAGCAACGCCGGGACCGCTACCGGGGTCGCGACGAGCTGCTGCGGCGTCTCCGATGACGCCCAGATCGCATCGCTCATCTCGACCCGCCTGGGCTACACCGAAGACGACCTGAAGAGCGTTCCCCAAGGGGCCGACATGGGCCTCGGCTGCGGCAATCCCCGAGCCATCGCAGGGCTGTCGCCCGGTGAGGTCGTCGTGGATCTCGGCTCCGGCGGCGGCTTCGACTGCTTCCTCGCTGCCCCCGAGGTCGGCGTCGAGGGCCGGGTGATCGGCATCGACATGACGCCGGACATGGTCAGCAAAGCGCGCCGCAACGCCGAAAATGGCGCCTACGAAACCGTCGAGTTCCGCCTCGGCGAGATCGAGCACATGCCCGTCGCCGACGGGATCGTCGACGTCATCATCTCCAACTGCGTCATCAACCTTTCGCCCAACAAGGCCCAGGTCTTCCGCGAGGCCTTCCGCGTGCTCAAGAAGGGCGGGCGCCTGGCCATCTCCGATCTGGTGACCACCGCAGAACTCCCGAAAGAGATTCGCGAGAGCAAAGAACTGTTCTCGGGCTGCATGGCCGGGGCGACCCTCATTGACGAGCTCGAGGCCATGATGAATGACGCGGGCTTCTGCGAGATCGCCATCGCGCCGAAGAACGAGTCGAAGGACTTCATCCGCGACTGGGCCCCGGGCCGCGGCATCGAGGAGCTGATCGTCTCGGCCACCATCGAGGCCATCAAGCCCAGCGGCTGCTGCTGAGCGGCGCCGAGTTCGCGGAAGAGTCGGCGCTCAGCGCCGGCTTCTCAACTGCGCCTGCGCGCCGCCCTCGGGGGTGACGTAGGTATCGGGCTCGTCGACGAGGGCGCCACTCGCCCCCCGGGAGAGCTCGGCGGCGTTGGCCTCGTCGGTGTCGATGTGCATCTCGAGCAGGTAGCTGTCCTTCACCCGCACCAGCACGTCGCCGAAGACGAGGTCCCGGGGACCCCCGGTCACGGCGACTTCCACTTCGTCGCCGTGCTCGACGCCATACGCTTCGGCGTCGGCCGTGGTCATGTGCACGTGGCGCCAGGCGCAGATGAGGCCCTCCTTGAGGTCGACGGTGCCGGCCGGGCCGACGAGGCGAATGGGCGCCGACCCCTCGACCTTGCCCGAACCGCGGATCGGCGCGTCGACGCCGAGCTTGAACTCGTCGGTGCGGGACACCTCGACCTGGGCCTTGCCGCGCAGGGGACCCAATACGCGAACGCGCTCGATCTGGCCCCGGGGCCCGACCAGGGTGACGCGCTGCTCGGACGCGAACTGGCCGGGCTGAGAGATCTCTTTGTAAACCGTGAGCTCGCTGCCGGGGCCGAAGAGCCCGTCCATCGTGGCCCGGTCCAGGTGCACGTGGCGCCCGCTGATGGCGATGGGAATGGGCCCGGGCTGCTTCACCGCCGTCCGGCCACCGGCGACCCGCACCGTCTCGCGGGCGATCATGCGCTCTTCGTCGGTGGCGACGACCAGCACCTTGACGTTGGAAGTGTCGGCGTGGATGGGGTGCACCGGGGACTCGGCGCTCACGTTGGCGTCCTGGTTCTCGTCGTCGTCGAGGACGAGGCCGAGGAAGTCGAAGCGCTGGAGGATGCGTCGCCGCATGCTCGCGCTGTTTTCACCGATGCCAGCGGTCATGATCACGGCGTCGACGCCGCCCATGACCGCCGCGTAGGCGCCGATGTATTTTCGTACCCGGTGGGCGAAAACTGAGATCGCCAGCCGCGCGCGGTCGTCTCCTTCGGCGGCCGCGGCCTGGATGTCGCGCAGGTCCTTGCCATGGCCGGAGACGCCCGCGAGGCCGCTCTCTCGATTGAGAATGGCCTCGGCACGGTCGATGCCTTCGGCCTTGGCCAGGGCCAGCACCAGGCCGGGGTCGAGATCCCCGGAGCGCGTACTCATCACGAGGCCCTCGAGGGGCGTCATGCCCATGCTGGTCTCGACGCTATGCCCGAGCTCCACCGCGGCGCAGCTCGCCCCGCTTCCGAGGTGACAGCTGACGATGCGCAGCTGGTCGAGGGGACGGCCGAGGTGTTCCGCCGCGAGGGCCGTCACGTAGGCGTGGGATGTGCCGTGAAACCCGAAACGCCGAAAGCCGTGTTTGGCCGCGAGGTCCGGGTCGAGGGCGTAGGTTCGGGACCGCCGCGGCATACGCGAGTGGAACGAGGTATCGAAGACGGCCACGTGGGGCACATCCGGGAGGGCGTCCCGGGCGGCGTTGATGCCCGCGAGGTTCGCGGGGTTGTGTAGCGGCGCGAGGGGCACGCAGGCCTGGATCGCGAGGAAGACCACGTCGTCGATCAGCGTCGCGTCATGAAACCGCTCGCCGCCGTGCACGACGCGATGGCCCACCGCGTCGATCGATGAGACGTCGACCGCGGCGAGAACCTCGGCGATGGCATCGGCGTGGGTGCGGCCACCTTCGCCGACCCGCTCGATCGTGCCGCGCACGGTCGGCGCCTTCTCGGCGGGGTTCAGCACCTGGTATTTCACACTGCTCGAGCCGCAGTTGATGACGAGAATGTTCATGGTCACGGCGCGCAGCCTATCAGCAACGCGCGAGTCGTTGGCGCGGAGAGCCCGGAGCATCTATTGTCGTGACTTGGAGGTCCGCATGCGCGTGTTCGTCATTTCTTCCTGGTGCCTGGTCTTTGCTCTTTGTTTCTGGGGCTGCGGTGATGACGGGGGCGGGGCTACGGACAGCGGTACAGACGCAACCGCCATGGACAGCGCGACGACTTCCGACAGCGCGACCGCCGACTCCAGCTCGGGGGATTCGAGCGCGGGTGACTCCGGTACCACGGACGACGCGAGCCCCGGTGACAGTGGCGCCGCGGACACTGGCTCGATGGCGGACGCCGGCGGGGCGAACTGTGACGACTCCACCGTGAGGTGTCGCCTGATACGGCCCGACTGTCCCGATGGGCAGGTCCCCGAGGTCGACGGCAGCTGCTGGGCCGACCGCTGCCTGCCCATCGACGCATGCGCATGCACATCGGCGGACCATTGTCCGGAGCCCGAGCGCTACACCTGCCACATGTTTAGCAGTCGCTGCGGGCCCTACCTCTGAGCGGTCGCCGCTCTAGTGCTCGTCCGGCACTCCGTCGCCGAGCTCGATGATCTCGAGCACGAACTCCAAGTCACCTTCGATGCGCACATTGGCGCCCTCTTCGATCTCCATGCCTCCGCGGATCGTCACGTTGGCGTTTGGGCCGAAGACGACATTGGCGCCCTTCGCGCCCCCGGCGCGACTCGCGTACAATACGACCATGAAGGCGATCGTATACAACGCCTATGGCTCGCCCGACGTCTTGCACGTGCAGGAGGTCGACAAGCCTTCGCCCGGCCCGGCCGATCTCTTGATCCGCGTGCACGCCGCCGAAGCGACCAAAGCCGATTGCGAGCTGCGTCGCTTCCGCTTTCCGGTGAAGTGGTTCTGGCTGCCCCTTCGCCTCGCTTTTGGTGTGCGCCGGCCGCGTCGCACGATCCTCGGGGGCTACTTCTCTGGCGTCATCGAGACGGTCGGTACAGAGGTAACCGGCTACGCGCCCGGTGACGAGGTCTTCGGCAGCGCGGGCATGGGCATGGGGGCGTACGGGCAGTACGTGAAGGTGCCGGCCACGGCCACGCTCGCCAAGAAACCACCGAGCGTGAGCTTCGAGGCCGCGGCCGCAGTGCCGCTGGGCGGGCTCAACGCGCTGCACTTCATGCGCCGCGCCGCGATAAGGCCCGGCGAGCGCGTGCTCATCAACGGCGCCGCCGGCAGCATCGGCGCCTTCGCCGTGCAGATCGCCAAGCAGATGGGCGCCGAGGTCACGGCCGTCGACGCCGACTACAAAGAGGCGATGGTGCGCGGCATCGGCGCCGACCACTTCGTCGACTACCGGACCGAGGACTTCACGCAGTCCGGGCAGACCTACGACGTCGTCTTCGACATGGTCGTCAGCAGCAGCTACGGCGCGTGCCTGCGTTGCCTCTCTCCGGGGGGCCGCTACGTGCTCGGAAACCCACGCCTCAGCGACATGCTGCGCTCGGTGCTCACCTCCACGTTCACCAACAAGGACGTCATCTTCGCCTTCGCTGGTGAAAAGCCGGAAGAACTCGAGGACCTCGCCGACATGCTCGCCCGGGGCGAGCTCGAGGTGCCCATCGATCGTGTGCTGTCCTTGGAAGAGGCACCCGAGGCTCACCGTCGCGTCGAGACCGAGGAGCGCATCGGCGCCGTGGTGCTTTCGCACGACCTATCGTGAGCCCACGGGGCCTCCTCCCACCACTGCATGCCGGCGTTTCATGGGCTATGCTTGCGCCTCGACTACCCACTCTTCACCGATGGGGCGGACGACGTTTGGCTCTTTGGCGGCAAGGAGACCGGCTTCTTCGGCTGGCGCAACGACCTCTGGGCAGATGGTAAACATGAAGCCCGTCGAGGTTCCATAGCGCCCATTCTGCGAAGTACCGCTCGTCGCTGTAACGTGATCAGTACAGTAGGGCTGCGAAGCGGTGAGTCGCGTGCTCTACTCTGGGGCTAGAAACCGGAGCTTCCCATGAATCAAGACCTCGAGAAGCAGCTCAAAGAAGTCATCGTCGAGTCACTGATGCTCGAAGACGTGAAACCCGAGGAGATCGTCTCGGAGAACGCGCTCTTCGGAGATGGCCTCGGCCTCGATTCGATCGACGCGCTCGAACTCGCCATCGCAGTCGACAAGAAATTCGGCGTCCGCATCAAGGCCGACGACGAGGACACCAGGAAGGTCTTCGCTAGCGTCAAGAGCCTCGCGAGTCATCTCGCAGGCGAGCTGGCGAAGAAGCCGGCCGCCTTGTAGGTGGCGCCGCAGAAGGACGCGCACATGACAAGCACCGAAGACAAGGCCCTCCAGGCGAAGATCCGAGACGGGCTGTACTACGGGATCCAAGGGTACACGAAGAACCTGCCGGATTTCGTCATCCCAGAGAACCTCCAACGCTTCAGCGTGCGGAAAGGGGATGAGTTCTTCACGAGCCTGCGCACGGCGCTGACCGGCGAGGACGAGATCACCGTCTACCTGCACGTCCCGTTCTGCAAGTTCGAGTGCACCTTCTGCAACACGCGCCCGAACATGCCAGATGCCGAGGCGGAAACTCAGTACTTCGACC
>JAFDCW010000253.1 GCA_019312705.1 Deltaproteobacteria bacterium | reverse complement strand
CCCTACGAGGCGATGCGGGCGCGGCTGCCGAGCGCGATGAGCTCCTTCGGCGCTTTCGAACAGGGTCAATACATCGAGGCGCGACAGCTCTTGCCCGGCTACATCCTTTCGGCCCAGGGCGACCGCATGTCGATGGCGCACTCTGTCGAGGGGCGCTACCCCTTCCTCGACCCCCGCGTCATCGAGCTATCCATGCGCATCCGGGCAACGCGCAAGATGAACGTCCTCGACGAGAAAGCGATCATCAAGCGCGCCCTTCGAGACGTCATTCCCGACTCGGTCCGCAAGCGCAAGAAGCAGCCCTACCGCGCCCCGGATGCATCGAGCTTCTTCGACGCCGAACGGGGAGTCCCCCTGGCCCCGTGTGTGGACGAGCTCCTGAGCGAAGAGAGCGTGCGAAAGACCGGGATCTTCGAGCCCCGGGCCGTTAGCCTGCTCGCCAAGAAGGCCAAGAAGGGGCGCGTGGTTGGCGCAAGAGACAATATGGCCCTAGTGGCCATTCTCTCGACCGAATTGCTGCAGAAGCAGCTCGTGGAAAGCAAGGCAGTCGATGGGGACAATTGAAAAAGAGCTCAAGGCATACGTCGTCGAGACGTTCCTCTTCGGACAGGGCGGTGACGAACTCCAGCGCAACGACTCACTTCTCGAACAGGGCATCGTCGACTCCACCGGGGTTCTCGAGATCGTCGCCTTCCTCGAAGAGAAATGGGGCATCAGCATCGAGGACGAAGAACTGGTTCCCGAGAACTTCGATTCCCTCGCGAGCCTCACGGCCTTCGTAGAAAAGAAGCAGCCCACGGAGGCGTCGTAGTCACGATGCCCGCATTCAGCGAAGCCGTCCTGGACCTCGACCTAGACGCCGAGATCACGCGCATCACGGGGGCCCTGCGGACGGGCGTCCGGCGCTTCAAGAAGCGCGGCATCGTCGTCGGCATCTCCGGAGGCATCGACTCTTCGGTCGTCGGTGCCCTCGCCGTCGCGGCCGTCGGCAAGGCCAACGTATTTGGGCTCCTGATGCCCGAGCGGGACTCCTCGAGTGAAACCACGCCTCTGGGTCAAAGCCTGATCGGCCACTTCGGCATCGACCACGCTGAAGAAGACCTGACCTCAACTCTCGAGGCCCTCGGCTGCTACGACCGCCGCGACGACGCCATTCGTCAGGTCATTCCAAACTACGGCGAGGGTTGGAAGTCCAAAATCGTGTTGCCATCGGTGGTCGACACCGAACAGCTGCGTTTCTTTTCGGTGGTTGCCGAAACCCCCGACGGAGAGACGGTCCAGGAGCGCCTCGACCTGCCCGGCTACCTCGGCGTCGTCGCCGCGACCAACTTCAAGCAGCGCTGCCGCGCGATGCTCGAGTACTACCACGCCGACCGCCTCAACTACGTCGTGGCCGGCACACCGAACCTGCTCGAGTACGACCAGGGCTTCTTCGTGAAGAACGGGGACGGCGCCGCCGACCTGAAGCCGATCGCCCACCTCTACAAGACCCAGGTCTACCGGATGGCGGTGGCCCTGGGCCTGCCGGCAGACATCTGCAACCGGCCGCCGACGACCGACACCTACTCATTGCCGCAGTCCCAAGAGGAGTTCTACTTCTCACTGCCCTACGACAAGATGGACCTCTGCCTCTACGCGCGCGACCACGAGGTCACCGCCGCTGACGCAGCCCCGGTGGTCGGCATCCCGGCCGACGCCGTCGAGCGCGTCTACAAAGACATAGACAGCAAGAGGCGCGTGGCGGTCTACCTCGACAGCCCGCCCCTCGGGGTCGCTGACCTTACGGCTGGACAAACGAAAGGGACCGAGAGGTCGTGAAGAAGAAGCTCCTCACCGGGGGCGCCCTCGCCCTGGTCACCGCCGGGCTCGGCTTCGTTCCGGTCGGCGGCGGCCTCGCAGAGAGCACACCCCGAGAGAGCCATGAGGAGGGCCCGATGGCCTTGGACGAATACAGCCCTGACGCCCCCGGCGAACAACTGCGTCTCCTCTTCGTTCACCATTCAGTCGGCGGCCAGCTGCTCGCGGACGAGGGCGACGCCGTCGGCGAGCAGAGCATCTATCGGTCCTATCCCCGCGGCGGGGGCCTGCGCAGTCTCCTGCAATCGAACGGCTACCAGGTAGGCGAAGCGTCCTACGGCAGCCGCATCGGCGAAAACACCGACCTCTTCGATTGGCTGCCCAAGTTCCGGGACCACATGGACGACGTGCTTCGCATCGAGCGCCAAGACCAAACGCTCCCCGGAGATGCCCGCAACGACATCGTGGTCTTCAAGTCGTGTTTCCCGAACAGCAAGTTCGTGGCCCGGGGGGAAGGGCCCGGAGACCCCACGGGGCCAGAGCTCACCCTGGTCAACGCCAAGGCGACGATGAACGCGCTGCTTCCGTACTTCGCGGCCCATCCAGGCACGCTTTTTGTCTACGTCACCGCCCCGCCCCTCGCCCCGCGGGTGGGTTCGGACCCAGCGTGGAAGTGGCTGGCGAAGAAGGTCCTGGGCCGGAGCTGGGGCCCGGCGGAGCTCGCCGGGAGCGGCCAAATCGCCCGGGAGTTCAATGCCTGGCTCGAGGCCGATGATGGTTGGCTTTCGGGCCATGAGCCCAACAACGTCGCGGTGTTCAACTACTGGCAGGCTCTCACCGGTGACGGCGAAAGCAACTTGCTGCACTACTACGTGGGCCGCGGCTACGACTCCCACCCGGCCGGCGAAGGGCAGCGCCGGGCGGCACCGCGCCTGGTCGAAACCGTGAACCGAGGCGTCCGCCGGGCGCGCCTCATCGACCCCGACGTACTACCTGTCGCGGACGATGACCCGACGGTCCCAGGCGGGGTAGATTGATCCGTGCCCCGCGAGCTCCACCGTCTCCTGCTCGACTCCGCCGACCGCCTGCCGGACGCCCCCTTCATCATCCGCGGCGACTCCATCGCGACCTACGGCGACGTGGCCACGCGCGCGCGGCGCTTCGCGTCGGTGCTCCGGGGCTGGGGCGTAAAGAAGGGAGACCGCGTTGCCATCGTCCTCGGCAACATCGCGGAGTACCCGGTCGCCTACTACGGAACGGCGCTGGCCGGGGGCGTCGCGGTGCCTCTCTCGGATGACCCCCGGAGCGCGTCCCTCGTCTCCACGCTCCACCACGCCGGGGCGCGAGTCCTAGTCATCGGAGGCCGGAACCTCCGCCTGCTCAACGGCCAAGCGCACGCTCTTCCCGATCTCGAAGCCATCGTGACCGTAGGACCTGCCCCGGCCCTCCCGGGCGGTGGGTTCGAGACGGTGCCCTTCGAGTCCGCCGTCGCGTGCTCGGAAGAATGGGCCGGAGAGAGCGCCAGCGGCCATGACCCCGTATCCATCCAGTACACGTCCGGCACCACGGGAGCGAAGAAGGGAGTGGTGCTCACGCACGAGAACCTGCGCACCAATACCGACTCGATCGTCGAGTACCTCGAACTCACCAACGAGGACCGAGTCGGCCTCGTCCTGCCCTTCTACTACGTCTACGGAGGCTCGGTTCTGCATACCCACGTCGCCGTCGGGGCGTCTCTCGCGATGCTGGGGTCCCTAGCGTTCCCCATCCGCGTAGCCGAGGGCCTCGCGAGACACCGCTGCACCGGCTTCTCCGGCGTGCCGTCGACCTTCGCCCGACTGCTGGCGTTGAAGAACCTCGCCGACCACGACCTCTCGACGATTCGCTACCTGACCCAGGCAGGAGCGGCGATGAGCAAAGAGATGGCCGCCCGCGTCTGCACGGCGTTCCCCGAGGCGCGCCTCTTCGTGATGTACGGGCAGACCGAGGCGTCGGCGCGCTTGAGCTACCTGCCCCCCGACCGAATCGTGGACAAAGCCGGGTCCGTCGGTTTCGGCATCCCGGGCGTAGAGCTGAAGGTCCGGGACCCCGAAGGCCGTGAGTGCGCCCCCGGGGAGACCGGCGAAGTCGTCGCCCGGGGGGCCAACATCACGTCCGGCTACTTCAACAACCCCGATGCCACTCGGCGGTTCATCCGCGATGATGGGTTGCACACGGCCGACCTCAGTTATTTCGACGACGACGGCTTCCTCTTCCTCGTGGGTCGTGAGTCCGAGATGATCAAGAGCGGGGCTCACCGCATCGCCCCAAAAGAAATCGAAGAAATCATCGAGAACGCCCCGGGGGTATCCGCCTGCGCCGTCGTCGGACGCCCCAACGAGTTGCTCGGCCAGGTGCCCGTGGCCTTCATCGTGCCATCGCCAGATTCGGCGCCCCCGGCACGCCAAGACATTCTTCGTCATTGCCGGGACAAGCTCTCCCGGTTCAAGATTCCGAAAGAGATGCACTTCGTAGACGACCTCCCGAAGACTGCGAACGGCAAGCTGCTTCGCCGGGCGCTTCGGGATCGACTCGCCGCCCAGGGACCGACGGGATAGTTCGATGTTCGACAAGATTCGCGCCGACATGCGCATGTACCAATCCGATGGTGGGTGGGCCACTGAGCTCGGGTTCTACGTGACCGCGACCTATCGGTTCGGGCACTGGGCCCGCGGCCTCGAATCCAAGCCCCTTCGCCTCGGCGGCCTCGTCGCCCATCAGGCGTTGGCGACGCCCTGGCGCTTCTTCCGCAACGTGCACTTGCCGACGGCGGCCGATATCGGCCCGGGGCTGCGCATGGTGCACCCGCAATCCATCCTCGTCCCCCCACAGACGAAGATCGGGGCCAACTGCTCGCTCTACCATTCCGTGACCCTCGGAACGGGCCACACCCCCGGGGTCCCGTCCGTCGGCGACAACGTCATGGTCTTCGCGGGAGCCAAAATCCTCGGCGGCGTCGAAGTTGGCAGTGACGTGCATATCGGCGCCAACGCCGTGGTGACCAAGGACGTCCCCGAAGGCGCAACCGTGGTCGCCCCTCCCTCCCGGGCCATCCCGAAGGCCACTGCCCAGGTCGTTCGTCGCTGAGCGCTGTCTTCCGTCGGCGAGCGCCCCTATTCGCAGAGTTCCGGCGGGGGCACTGGCGGCTCGAAGAGAGTCGCCCCGTCGATGCGGGTCGCCGTACCGGCGGCCGTATCGAGGCGGTAGACCGCCGCGCCCTCCCCGACCCCGACCTGCACCTCTTCGACGCCGGTGAGATAGAAGTAGCCGGTCTCGATCATCCCGTCGGCGGAGTTGTATTCGAGGATGATGGTCTTTTCCCCCGTGGAGCCGGTTCCGCACTCGACGCAGTACCGCGCGAGGTCATCCCCGACCGTCGGCTCGTCGACGATGTAGCCGCCGTCGGTCGGTAGGACGAGCAACCCTCCGGTCGGCGTCGGCGTGGAGGTCACCATGGTGGTACTGGGGGGGATGGCTAGGACCAGGCGGTCGTTGCCGTTGTCGCTGAAGAGCGCGTCTTCCCAGCCGCCGCCGCCAAAGAAGTTCGGGCCGAGCCAGGTCGTCGATTGCACGTTGTCGTCGACGAACCAGACGAAGACGTCGTCCCCCTGGCCACCGAAGACGCGGAAGTCCTGGGTATTGCCGCGGAGGACCACCAGGTCATCGCCGTCCGAGGGGTCGAGGGTGTCCGTACGGCCGCCGTTGCCATTGCCGAGGTCGATGGCCGCCCGGGAAATGTCGCGGACGAAAACCCAGTCGTGCCCAGGGCCGGTATGAATGGTCGAAGTCTCGATGTCGAAGGCGCCGTCGGAGTTGGGATGGCAGCCGGCAATGACGAGGTCATCGTCTCGGCTCCCCCCTTCCATGGTCGTGCCGGTGGCGAAGTCGAGGGAGTAGCTCGAGTCGAAGATGAGCACGTCGGGCCCCGCCCCGAGGCTGACCCCGCCGATGCTGTGCATCGAACCGTTGGGCCCGAGGTCCATGTAGTCCGGGCCCGAGGAGCCTTCGAAGTATTCGGCTGGTCCCTGATAGTCGACCGCCGCGGCGACGCCTACCAAACGCCAACCGTACTGGTTGCCGTCGCTGTCCATCATCGCGTCGAAGGTACCGAGGTTCGCTTCGAAGTTTCGCCAGTTGGCCAGGTCGTTCCCCGAGTCCTCCCAGTCCCACGCCCCCGGCGGCAGGATGGGAGAGCCGTCGTGGCCATCGTGGTATTCGTTGTCGAAGAGACCGGCGAGGGGGAAGTCGCCGACGCCGGGCGTCCAGCTGCCGTCCCAGGACCACTCGTTACCGTCGGGGAAACCGACGGACGGCGGTCTAGCCGGCGGCGGGCCGACGTCGGGCAAGGTGCCGCTGTCCGCTGGCGGCGTTGACGAGTCCATACCGACTGAGCCGTCCGGGCTGGCGTCATCGCCGCAGCCGTGGACAGTCGAAGCGGCGATGAGGAGCACCCCAAAGGCGTGAACGTGAGACATGCGACCGTAACGTAAGCCCGGGGGAAGCCCCGTCTACCGCGGAGTCGACGCCGGTCCGCCCTCTGGGAGCCCTCGGCGACGCCCCGAAGCGTCTCCGGCGAGGCCGCAATCACAAGGGAAACGCGCACCATGCGCGCACCATTTTTGTATATGTACACCACAGCCGCACCACGAGGCGGCCATGAGAATTTGTCTACGAGGCTCCTGCTAGTGTGTGATGCAGAGTCACGGGAGGGAGTATCGCGACGGGGCGCGGTTTCCTCGCAAGGAAGGAAGGCGATGGAAATGCACCGCATTTTCGAGGT
>JAFDCW010001021.1 GCA_019312705.1 Deltaproteobacteria bacterium | reverse complement strand
CTGGTGGACGGTGGCGATCCCCAACCCGCTCGACCTCGCCTACCCGCCGTTGGGGGTCCTCCAGGTCCGGGGCGTTCCCCTCTGGGCGATGCACGGGCTCTTCGCCCTGAACTCCATGAACCTCGTCCTGCTGCTCTTCAACCTGCTCCCGATCTTCCCCCTCGACGGCGGCCGGATCGTCCAGGCGGTGCTCTGGCCGCGCTGCGGGTACAGCCGATCGATGCGCTTCGCCGTGTACGTCGGGTATCTCGGCGCGATCGCCCTCGGTATCGTCGGATGGGTCACCGAGACGTGGATGCTCGTGGCGATCGCGGTCTTCGGCGGCGTGACGTGCTACCTGACCGTGAAGCAACTCGACTGGACGGATGCGGTGATGGGCGGGGGCGACTCGCTTTACGCGGCGAGCCTCTGGGGAGAGGATGACGCCCCGGACGAAGAGGAGCACGAGGTCGTGCACAGCCCCCGCTCCGCGCCGGGGATGGGGGAGGCGGATGAGAGCGACGACACGGAGGCGCTGGATCGGATCCTCGCCAAGATCGGAGAGCACGGCATGGATAGCCTGAGCAGCCGCGAGAAGCGCGTGCTCGAGCGGGCGACCGACCGCCGAAGACAGGACGAGACCTGATCACGATGGGAATTCACGACCGTCATTACGTTCGACAGGGTCAGGGCGGGCCTCCCGGGTCCGGTTTCGGCGGGCTCCGGTCGGCGCGGGCGTGGTCGGTGAACACGTGGCTGATCGTCATCTGCATCGCCGTCTACATGATCGGCGGATTCCTGACGGTGCGGTGGGTCAACCTGGGCGCCCCGGTCCTGGTCGACGGCGTCACGGCGGTGCCCGACGGCGCGGTGATCAGCGGGGATGTCTACCTGAACGAAGTCGACCTCGCCCGGCCGGCGGGGCCGGGCGGACGGCTGCTGCCCGGGCAGAGGGGCCTGAAGAAGATCTACGCCCACGAGGGGGGCCCCGGGATCGCGTGGCAGCCGGTGCAGGCGATGGACCCGATCAGCGACTTCTTCCACTTCTCCACGTACGAACTGGTCTTCGGCGCCGGCTTCTGGCGGCTGATCGGGTTCCAGTTTCTGCACGGCTCGCTCCAGCACCTCCTCTTCAACATGCTCGGGCTGTTCTTCTTCGGGTCGATGGTCGAGCAGCACCTCGGCTCGAAGCGCTACCTCGCGTTCTACCTTCTGTGCGGGATTTGCGGCGCGCTGATGTACGGCGTGCTCAACCTCGGCGGCTGGATCGCGGGCCTCTTCGGCGTGCACATCCCCGGCCTCCTCATGTACGGCATGGCCACGCCCCTGATCGGCGCGTCCGCCGGCGTGTTCGGGATCCTGATGGCCGGTGCGTACCTGGCGCCGAACACCACCGTCCTCGTCTTCTTCATCCTGCCCATGCGCCTGCGCACGCTCGCCTACGTCCTCGTCGCCGTCGCGGTGTACACGGTGCTCTTTCACAAGGGCAACGCCGGCGGCGAGGCGGGCCATCTCGGCGGTGCGCTCGCGGGCTTCTACTTCATTCGGCATACCAAGCACCTCCACGGGTTCTTCGACTTCGTCGGCTGGGCGGATCCGACCTCGCACCACTACCGTCACCAAGACGGCGGCCGCGCCCGATCGAGGGCGATGGCGAAGGCGCGGACACAGGCGGGGACGAAGATGAGGGCGGGAGGGCCGGATCGCGAGGCGGTGGACCGGATCCTCGACAAGGTCCACGCCAGCGGCCTCGGGAGCTTGACCGAGAAGGAGAAGCGGATCCTGCGGGAGGCGTCGGAGCGCGGGCGCTGACCGGCGACCATGAGCAGCGTGCACGGCATGACCTCTCCCCTCCGATTCACGATCCTGGGCACCGACGAAACCTGCGGTGCGCGCCTCGGCCGCGTCGAGACCCCGCATGGCGGATTCGACACGCCCGCGTTCATGCCCGTGGGCACCCGCGCGTCGGTCAAGGGCCTGACCCCCGAGCAGGTTCGGGCGACCGGGTCCCAGGTCATCCTGAACAACGCCTACCACCTCATGCTGCGCCCGGGCGACGATCTCGTCGCCCGCCGGGGGGGTGTCCACGAGTTCATGCGCTGGCCCGGCCCGATCCTCACGGACTCCGG
>JAFDCW010000252.1 GCA_019312705.1 Deltaproteobacteria bacterium | reverse complement strand
CCCCCGCCACCAGGGGCCTTCGTCCGACCAAGACCGCGCCCTCATCGATGACTCGATGGATCGCCGCAGCGGTCATCGCCGAGGCCCGGGCCTCCGCGAGGACCTGGTCGGCCCACCGATGAATCGCGGCCCGGGCCCTCGCCTCGCCCCGGCGTCGCGCCGAAAGGCGGCGGGCCGAGAGGCGCGTGATGCGCGGGTCCGACTCGCCGACGGCGACGGTGCGAACGACGTCTTCGACGACCCGGGGCGCGCGGTCCCGGAAGGGCACGTCGAAGGCGGCGACCTGCGTCTGCGCCGCGACGGGCACTGCCGAGAGCAGCGCGAGGCCCAGCAGCCCCGCGAACGGCGCAGCCCTCACTCCCACTCGATCGTCGCCGGGGGTTTGCTGGAGATGTCGTAAACGACCCGGTTGATGCCACGGACTTCGTTGATGATGCGCGTCGATACCCGCCCGAGGACGTCGTAGGGGAGCCGGGACCAATCCGCGGTCATGCCGTCCCGGGAGCCGACGGACCGGATGGCGATGACGCGGTCGTAGGTGCGCTCGTCCCCCATCACCCCGACGGTCTTGACCGGCAAGATCACGGCGAAGGCCTGCCAGACCTGGTCGTATTGGCCCGAGGAGCGCAATTCTTCGATGAAGATGGCGTCGGCCTCCCGAAGGATGCTCAGCTTCTCTTCGGTGATGTCGCCGAGGCACCGGATCGCGAGGCCGGGGCCGGGGAATGGATGGCGGAAGAGCACGTGCCTCGGCATGCCCATCTCGCCGCCGACTTGCCGAACCTCATCCTTGAAGAGTTCACGGAGGGGCTCGATGAGCCGGAGTTTCATCTTTTCGGGCAGGCCGCCGACGTTGTGGTGGCTCTTGATGACGGCGCTCGGGCCCTTGAACGACACGCTCTCGATGACGTCGGGGTAGAGCGTGCCCTGGACGAGGAAGTCCGCGCCGCCGAGCTTTTGCGCCTCGCGGTCGAAGACGTCGATGAAGACCCGGCCGATGACCTTCCTCTTCTCCTCGGGGTCGCTGATACCAGCGAGGGCGTCGAGGAACTCGTCCCGGGCGTCGACGTGAACCAGGTTCAGATGAAAGTGGTCACCGAACATGCGGACCACCTCCTCCGCCTCGTTCTTCCGGAGCACGCCGTTGTCGACGAAGATGCAGGTGAGCTGGTCGCCGATGGCCTTCGAAACGAGCATCGCGGCGACCGACGAGTCCACGCCGCCGGAGAGGCCACAGATCACCTTCGAATCGCCAACCTGCTCGCGAATCGCCGCGACCGACTCGTCGACGAAGTGCCCCGGCGTCCAGTCGGCTTCGCAGCCGGTCACGTGAAAGAGGAAAGCATCGAGGAGCTCGACCCCCCGAGGCGTATGCACCACCTCGGGATGAAACTGCACCCCGTAGATGCGCCGCTCGTGATTCGCGATGGCAGCGAAGGGAGTGCTCTCGGTCTTGGCCAAGGTCACGAAGCCCGGTGGGATGGCCTCGACGCGGTCGCCGTGGCTCATCCACACGTCGACCGAGTCATCGCCCGCGAACGCGTGCAGAATACCCTCGGCCTCCGTCACCTCGATCTTGGCGGCCCCGTACTCCCGCTCGTCTGCCTTCTCGACCTTGCCGCCGAGCAAGTGACACGTGAGCTGCATGCCGTAGCAGATGCCGAGGATCGGCACCCCGAGGTCGAAGACCCCGGGGTCGATGCTCGGGCTGCCATCGCCGAAGACGCTCGCGGGACCACCGGACAGGACGATCGCCTGGGGCTCCTTCGCGCGCACCTCGTCGAGGGTCAGGGTGCAGGGGTGGATTTCGCAGTAAACGTGGCTCTCGCGGATGCTGCGCGCGATGAGCTGGGTGTATTGCGAACCAAAATCGAGGATGAGGACCTGGCGCCTACTCATGGGCGTCTGTGTAGCACGACGGCCGAGATGATCGGAAGACGCCTCAGCCGCAATGAAGCGCGAGACCTGCCCCCCCTCAATCGCGGCCGAAATCAACCGCGCCGGTAGTTCGGCGCTTCTTCGGTGACGACCACGTCGTGCACGTGGCTCTCGCGCAGGCCCTGAGAGCTCATCTTGAGGAAGGTCGTCTTGGTACGCAGGTCCTGGATCGTCTTGCTACCCGTGTAGCCCATGCCGGCGCGTAGACCGCCGACCATTTGGTACACGACCTGCGATAGCGGACCACGGAAGGGAACCCGGCCTTCGATGCCCTCGGGGACGAGCTTGTCCGACTCTTCGACGTCGGCCTGGGAGTAACGGTCCTTGCTGCCCTCTTTCATGGCGCCGATGGAGCCCATGCCGCGGTAGCTCTTGTAGGTACGGCCCTGGTAGAGCACCAGCTCCCCGGGAGACTCTTCGGTCCCGGCAAAGAGCGAGCCGATCATCACGGTACTCGCCCCTGCGGCGAGAGCCTTGACCACGTCGCCGCTGAACTTGATGCCCCCGTCGGCGATGATGGGCACGCCGTGGGCGTCGCCGACCGCCGCGCAGTCAGAGATGGCAGTGATCTGCGGGACACCGATGCCGGCGACGACCCGGGTGGTGCATATCGAGCCTGGCCCGATGCCGACCTTCACGGCATCGACCCCGGCATCGATGAGCATCTTGGTCGCGTCGGCGGTCGCGACGTTGCCGGCGACGAGCTGCACGTCCGGATGCTCCTTCTTGATTGCCCGGACGGCGTCGATGACGCCGTTGCTGTGGCCATGAGCGGTGTCGACGACGATTACGTCGGTGCCGGCCTCGACCAGAGCCGCCACGCGCTGCTCGCGGTCAGCCCCCGGCCCGACCGCCGCCCCGACGCACATACGGCCGAGGCCGTCCTTGATGGCATCGGGGAACCGCTCGGCCTGCAGGAGGTCGCGGATGGTGATCAATCCGACGAGCTCGCCGCTGTCGCCCACGACCAGCAACTTCTCGATGCGGTTCGCGTGCAGCAACTCCTTCGCCCGGGCCTGGTCGACGCCGGGCGGGACGGTCACCAGCTTTCGAGTCATCAACTTCTCGACCGACTGGGAGAGGTTCTGCTCGAAGCGCACGTCGCGGCTGGTGAGGATGCCGACAGGACGTTTGCCATCGACTACGGGCAAGCCCGAGATATTGCGCGTGCGCATGAGCTCGAAGGCCTCGTGCAGCGATTGGTCCGGTCGAACCGTGACCGGGTCGACGACCATGCCGGACTCGGCACGCTTCACCTTGAAGACCTCACGGGCCTGGGCTTCCGGGGAGAGGTTCTTGTGGATGATGCCCAGGCCACCCTGGCGGGCCATGGTGACCGCGGTGTGCCACTCGGTCACCGTGTCCATGGCGCTCGACACGATCGGAATCGACAGCTGGATGCCGCGGGTCATTCGCGAGCGGGTATCCGCGTCCCGCGGCAAGAAGTCCGCGTAGCCGGGGACGAGCAATACATCATCAAAGGTCAGCGCGTCGCGCAGGCGGTCCTCGATCACAATCACCTCCAGAAAGGTGCGGCGGAGGCTAGCCGAGTCGCCCCCCGAAGGGAAGCGAGGCCGAGGGTATCGCTGCCGAGACTGAGGGCGCTCAGGGTACGATGGTGAAGGCCGGGCTGTCGGCCTCACCGCCCCGGCGTACGTCGATGTGGAACCGGTTGGTGCCGGGGGCCGCCGGGAGGCGCATGAGAAGCTCGCCAGCGGAGGACCGCACGACCTGGACCGGGCGATCTCCGAAGGTCACTCGGTTCTGGTTGGCCCTGGGCGAAAAGCCGTGGCCACGGACCAGGATCTCGCACCCGGGGCGGTAGCAGCGCGGCTGCAGAGCCGTCACGGCGACCCCCGAAGGAGCCGGCGTCACAGTGAAGGTCGGTGTGGTGGCGGTGCGGCCGTCGGGGAGGCGAACCGTCAGGGCCCCGGTGCGGGCCCGGGCGGGCACGGTCACCGTGAGGCGCCCTCCGGCGAAGGTCCCAGGCGCGGGGCGCCGGACCCCGGGGAAAAGCACCGTGGCGCCGGACACGAGGCCCTCGCCGCGGATCGTCACGGTGGACCCCACGAAGGTGCTCGCGGGGCTGAGGCCGGAGACGGTGAATCGGGATGCGATGGCGAAGCGCCCTTCGGAGCTTCCGGTCCCTTGCAGGCGCACGCTCACCTGGATGCGCTCGGACTGGGCGTTCGCCGGCACGACGGCGATGATCGCCGAGTCCGTCACCGAGCGCACTTCAAAGGGCCTGCCGCCCATCGTGACCCGCACGAGGGAGAGGTTGGTACCGAAGCGCTGCCCGCGGATGGTCACCTCGGTGCCAGGAGCCCCGGACGTGGGGGTGAAGCTCGCGACGACCGGGGGTCGCGTGATGACGAAGGGCGCGCTCGACCGTGCCTCTCCATTGTGAGGCACACGCACCCGGATTGCGTCACTCCGGGTTGCCGTCATGCGCACGCGCAGGGCGGACGCGGAGGCCGCGATGACCTCGAGAGGCGTGCGGCCGACGAAGACCTGGTTGCCGGCGGGAGTCGGGGAGAACCCGGCTCCGCGAATCGTGACCTCGGTTCCGGTCGCCCCGCTGGTCGGCGCGAATCCCGAGATGACGACCCGAGAGAGCACCGTGAGATCGGCGTGAGACTCGATGGGGCCTACGCCGTTGATGGTCACGGCGAGCCTCCCGGAGACGGCGCCCGCGGGAATCTCGACTTCGATGCGGTTGGGCGTCACCCGCCGAAGGGTCACTGGCCGGCCGCCGAGGGTCACCGTCACATGTCGAGGGTCGCGGCCGAAGCTCGAGCCGGTGATGGTGACCCGCCGCCCTGGCGCGACAGCCACCGGCTCAAAGGAAGTGATCGCCGGCGTGTGCTGAATCACGAACGGGGACGGGCTCTCGGCGCGCCCCCCATTGGTCACGTCCACGAGGATCGTGCCCGATGCTGCCCGAGCGGGGATCTCCGCCTCGATGCGGGTCTCGGTTGCCCTCGATACGCGCAGGGGGCGGTTGTTGAGGTAGACCCGGTTGTTCTGGCGTTGCCGAGAGAAGCCGGTCCCGATCAACGTGATGCGGGTGCCCGGCGGCCCGGACCGGGGCGTCATGTCCGATATTCTCGTCGCCGCTCCCACGGTGAAGACCTCGGACTGGGTCTCCCCGCTGTGGGCGACCCGGATGACGAAGCGCCCGGACGTCGCGCCCCCAGGGATGACGACGACGAGTCGGGTCGGCGTCGCCGCCCGGAGGACCACGGGTCGATTGCCGAGGACGACCCGGTTGTCCGCGAGGCGGGGGGCGAAGTTCTCACCGAGGAGGGTGACCTCCGTGCCCGGGCCGCCGGTCGTGGGCGCCATCGAACGCACGATGGGCGCGGGGCGTCCGGCGGTTACCCGGAAGTAAGGCCCGCGAAACTCGCCCCAGCCGGTCCGTATGGTGATGTTGCCGCTTTGGGCGCCCGCGGGGATGCTGACCACCCAGCGCCCCGGGTGGCGACGCACGGTGGGTAGGACCGTGTCGCCGAGGAGGATCTGGGACTGGGGGTGGATCTGGCGGCCGATGAGCTGAATCTCGATGCCAACCGGCCCCGATGCGGGCTCGATCCGCTCGATGACCGGTCGCGGCTGGGCGCTCGCCGCCATGGGCAGCGCCGCTACGGCTACGAGAGACAGGAAGATGAGGGTCAGAGTGCGAATCGAGGGCATCGGCAGGACCTTTCGTCCACTGGCAGGCGGGCAGGCTCGTCCAATAGGCACGAGGCGTCAATGGCCCCCCATAGGCAGCCTTGGTTCGCTCGGACGCCCCCGGACACTCATCGATTCAATCTCCTGGGCTGCCCGTTTAACAGAGGTTCTAGAAATGACGACTCTGGTTTACGGTTCCCGTCGCATTTCGAGGTGAAAGATGAGTGGACCGCGCACCATCCGCGCCCCCCGGGGGACAACGATCAGCTGTAGGGGGTGGCCGCAGGAAGCGGCTCTCCGGATGCTGATGAACAACCTCGACCCCGAGGTCGCCGAGCGCCCGGAAGACCTCGTGGTCTACGGCGGCACGGGCAAGGCCGCCCGGTCCTGGGAGGCCTTCGACATTATCGTCCGAGAGCTCCGGGAGCTCGAGGACGACCAGACGCTGCTCGTCCAGTCCGGAAAGGCCGTCGGGCGCTTTCGCAGCCACCGCGACGCGCCGCGCGTCCTCATCGCCAACAGCCTCCTGGTGCCCGCGTGGGCCAACTGGGACGAGTTCCGCCGCCTCGAAGCGGAGGGGCTCACCATGTATGGCCAGATGACGGCCGGGTCGTGGATCTACATCGGCACCCAGGGGATCCTCCAGGGCACCTACGAGACCTTCGTCGCCGCTGGCGAAGCTCACTTCGGCGGCGACTGGAAGGGTAAGTGGATCCTCTCCGCCGGCCTGGGCGGCATGGGGGGCGCCCAGCCCCTGGCCGCGACGATGGCCGGGGCCGTGTTCCTAGGGGTCGAGGTCGACCCGTCCCGAGTGAAGCGGCGCCTCGAGACGCGCTACGTCGACGAGGCGACGGAAGACCTCGACGAGGCCTTGGCCATGGTGAAGGCCGCTTGCGACGCGGGCGAAGCACGCTCCATCGACCTGGTGGGCAACGCCGCGCAGGTCTACCCGGAGCTCGTCCGGCGGGGAGTGATCCCGGACTTCGTCACTGAGCAGACGTCGGCCCACGACC
>JAFDCW010001020.1 GCA_019312705.1 Deltaproteobacteria bacterium | reverse complement strand
AGCGTTATCCTCAAGGACATCCACCGTGCCGCAGAAATGCTGGAAACGGGCTCGATGCATGAGGTCGCCATCAAGGCCGAAAAGATGACGACGGTCATCCGCTACATCGACGAGACTTACTTCGTGGCGGTCGCGCTCCGTCCCGACGGTAACTTCGGCAAGGCACGCTTTCGGCTGCGGACTGCCGCCAGCGCCCTGCAAGCCGAACTGAGCTGACGTGGCCCCCGGTCACCACCGGGTGCTGGTCGTGCATGGCCCCAACCTGAACCTCCTCGGCCTTCGAGAACCGGAGCTCTACGGCGGTGTTCGCCTCGAGGCCATCGACGAAAGCCTTCGAGAGGCCGGCGGCGCTCTAGGCTGCACCGTCGAGTGCCGCCAGAGCAACTCCGAGTCCGAGATCATCGGCTGGATTCACGAGGCCCTCGAAGCATTCGACGGGATGGTCATCAACCCAGCGGCCTACACCCACACCTCGGTCGCCATTCGTGACGCGATCGCCGGGACGGGGCTGCCTACCGTCGAGGTTCACCTGACGAACATCCACGGCCGAGAGGACTTCCGCCGGACCTCGCTAACGGCGCCGGTTTGCCTCGGTACCGTCGCTGGATTTGGTGCTCGCAGCTATGGGCTTGGCTTGCGGGCTCTCATGGACTATCTGAAAGCCCCCGAGCCCCAAACGACCCAATCTTCTTGACGCGGTGCGGCACCCGCCGACCACCGTTCACCCAACGAGACAACTAGATGGACATCGACATCGACCAGCTCCGAGAGCTGATGCGCTCCCTCGCGGAGTTCGACGTCAACGAGCTCGAAATCGAGAACGGCGATGAGCGAATCAGCCTTCGACGCGGCCCCGCGGCCCCCGAGGGCATGGTCGCCATCGCGGGCGGGCCCCATGCGGCCCTCAGCCACTCACCTCCGGGCGCTGCAGGCCTCGCGGCCGACACCGAGGCAGCCGAAGAGGACGACGACTCCCTGTGGGTGACGTCGCCCTTCGTGGGCACCTTCTATCGAGCCGCAGGGCCCGACTCCGACCCGTTCGTCGCGGTCGGCTCGAAGATCGAGGTCGGCACCGTTCTGTGCATCGTCGAAGCGATGAAGTTGATGAACGAGATCGAAGCCGAAGTGCGCGGCACGATCACCGAGATCCTCATCGAGAACGGCAAGCCGGTGGAGTACGGCGACCGGCTCTTCAAGGTCACGCCCTAGGGCACCGCCCATGCTGAAAAAGGTCCTCATCGCGAACCGCGGGGAGATCGCCCTCCGGATCATCCGTGCGTGTCGAGAGCTCGGTGTTGGCACCGTCGCCGTGCACAGCACCGTGGACGCCGACGCCCTGCACGTTCGCTTCGCCGACGAGGCGGTGTGCATCGGGCCGCCTCCTTCGGCCGAAAGCTATCTGAACATCCCGGCGATCATCGCCGCCGCCGAGATCAGTGGCGCCGACGGACTCCACCCCGGCTACGGCTTCCTTTCAGAGAACGCCCACTTCGCAGAAATCTGCGAACAGTGCGGTCTCACCTTCATCGGGCCGAGGCCCCAGGACATGCGCGCCTGGGGCGAAAAGGTCCCCGGCCGCGCCCTCGCCAAGCGCCTCGGCCTACCGCTCACGGAGGGCAGCCCGGTCCTCGACGACGGAGAGCACGGCGTGCGCTGTGCCAGAAAGATCGGCTATCCGGTCATGATGAAGGCCTCCGGCGGCGGTGGCGGGCGCGGGATGCGCGTCCTCCGCGACGACGACTCCGTGCGGAAGGCGTTCCCCCTGGCCCAGGCCGAGGCGGTGAACAACTTCAAGAACGGCGACATCTACCTCGAGAAGTTCGTCGAAGAGCCGCGGCACATCGAGTTCCAGATCCTCGCCGACGGCAAGGGCCGGTGCCTCGTCCTCGGCGAGCGCGAGTGCTCGATCCAACGTCGGCACCAAAAGCTCCTCGAGGAGGCTCCGAGCGTCGCCGTCAGCGACGAGCTTCGCCGAGACATGGCATCCACCATCTCCCGGGCCATCAAGGACAGCGGCTACGTCTCCGCCGGGACCCTCGAGTTCTTGATGGACGAGAACGGCAACCTCTCGTTCATGGAGATGAATACGCGCATCCAGGTCGAACACCCGGT
>JAFDCW010001019.1 GCA_019312705.1 Deltaproteobacteria bacterium | reverse complement strand
ATCAACGCGGGGCAGATGACGGTGAGTGGCGGCATCTACGTCGACGCATTGGCTGCGGGGGGAGCGGGGCCCGGCGATGACGTGCTCGGCGCGATGGCCCGGGAATCGATCGCGGTCCGGGTGCAGGCCGCCAACTTCATCGACGCCGATCGCCTGCGCGTCTTCGTCGACGGAGAGCTCCGGGAGACCATCGCCCTCGACGCGACGACTGAAGACCCCATGGAGCCCACGACGCGCTTCGACGCGGACATCGAGATCGACGTCGCTGCGGGCGGAAGCTGGGTCATCTTCGTGGCCGACGGTACCGATGACCTCGTGCCCTTGCACCCCGGCCGGCGTCCCTTCGGCGTCACCAACCCGATCTTCTTCAACCGCTGAGTACGTCGAGGACCTCTTCGGCAGTGAGCTCGACTTCCCAAGGGTGCCGTCGGGTCGGGACGGTGCGCGCGTCGGCGAGGTCCTCGAGGAAGGCCGTTCGGTGAATCTCCATCGCGCCGAAGCGGGCCAGGTGCTCTGTATAGACTTGGCAGTCCACGAACGAGAACGACCACGGTCCGAACGCGTGGCCGAGGAGGCTGGCGAAGGCGACCTTCGAAGCGTCGGGCTCGGTCGCGAACATGGACTCCCCGAAGAAGGCCGCTCCGAGGGACACGCCGTAGAGCCCGCCGACGAGTTCGCCGTCCACGTACGTCTCGACGCTGTGGGCGACGCCCATGTCGTGCAGCTCGGTGAATCCGGCGATGATCTCGTCGGTGATCCAGGTGCCGTCCTGGCCGGGGCGAGGAGCCTTCGCTGCGCGTTCGATGACCTCACGGAAGCGCGTATCCATTCGCACCTCGTACCGGCCGCGCCGCATCGTTCGTTTGAGGGTGCGACCGAGGTGAACCCCCTCGGGAAAGAGCACGAAGCGCGGGTCCGGGGAGAACCACAAGAGAGGCAAGCCCTCCATCGGCCAGGGGAAGATGCCTTGGGAGTAGGCCAGCTCGAGGCGCGCCGCCGAGGCGTCCCCGCCGACGGCGACGATGCCTTGGCCGTCGGCCCCTTCCGGCGGCGGAAAGCGTAACTCGTCGTTCAGGAGATGAACCGGCACCGTCGTGGTTGTACCACTCAGTGTGTGATGCATGGTCACGGGAGGGAGTATCGCGACGGACCGCGGTTTCCCCGCAAGGAAGAACGCCGAAGGAAATGCACCGCATTTTCGAGGCTTCCTGACGCCGCGGGGAACCGTGGAACGAGCGAGAAACCTTCCGTGACCATGCATCGCGCACTAGCGGGCCGGGGTGAGTTGCCCGCGGAAGACGACGTATCCGTCGTTGACGAAGAGCTCGTCGGCACCGATGTCGAAGCCGGCGACCGTGGGGATCTCGAAGCCGCGGAGCTCACCGTGTACTTCGAGGAGGGGGCGGAGCACATCGCCGAGGAGGCGGTCGAGTTCCTCGGCGGGAGGCAGGCCACGGAGGTTGTCGATGGCGTCGATGGTCACCTCGAGGTCGTCGACGCGGAGGCCGAGGCCGTCGTCGGCGAGCATGGGGGAGCCTGTGGCGCGCACGCCGCAGGAGATGGCCGCGAGCAGCACCTCGCGCCCCTGGTCCGGTGCGTAGAGGTGCACTCGGATGTCGGCGGCTGCCATGGTCAGTCCCGCCGCCGTCTCTTCGATCACCGGTGGGAGGGCGGACGTGACCTCGACAGCGACGGTTGCTTCTCGCGGGATCCCGTCCACGGGAATCGCGATGTTGATCAGGCCGACGTTCACGATGCCGCCATCGCCGTCCGGAATCTCGTCCAACCGATAGGAGAGCCCGTCGACGGACCAGGCGGCAAAGAGCGCGGCGTTGAGCAGGTCGACGGTCACGGCGCCCTCGATGCCCGAGAGGGCTCCCGTCGGCGGGACACCGGCGCCGAGGAGCAGGGGCCCCGGTGCGGTCCGGGGCAGCCCTCCTCGGCCGCTGATGGGGCGAACGCCGAAGTCGAGGACCGCCTGAAGTCCGGCGTAGGTCGACTCTAGAGAAGCGATGCCACCGTGGATCTCGGCGCCATACCCTTGGACTTCGAATTCGTGGCTGCCGGGGAGCGCGAGCAGCGCTTCTTCGATGGCGATGGGCAGCTGCTGGCG
>JAFDCW010001018.1 GCA_019312705.1 Deltaproteobacteria bacterium | reverse complement strand
GCGTGGGTAATCCGACCGCGCGCCAGAACCGGGTGCCCCCGTGCCCCCCCCGAGGTGACATATGAGATGGCAAAAGTGGCTCATCGGAGCGACCTCCATGGTGCTCAGCGCCGGCGTCGGCGCCTCCACGGCCCACGCGGATAGGCGCGCCGGCCTGGCGGGCAATCAGCTGATCGAGGACAAAGATGACGTCTTCAAGTACCCGCAGCTGACCACCAAGTACCGCAACCGCGTGTTCTTCGATTACGGCGGACCGGGCGCGGGCAACGCCGCCTTCTTGATGGGCAACGAGGACAAGGCCATCGGTATCGCGGTGCACCGCGGTGACCTGATCGCGCCCCGCGACGTGGACCCGACCTCCGAGCTTCGTTGGCTAAGCGGTGTCGGCGATCCCATCACCCTCGACACGAGCAATATCGGTGCGCCCACACCCTTCGAATCGCCCGCCACGGTCTTCGACCTCATGGGCGGCATGTCGCTCGGTGGCGACCGAACCCTGGGTGCGCGCCTCGGCCTCGGCCACGGCAACGACGTGACCATCGATCGAGTCGGCCCGGACGACGACAGGCGCAAGAGCGTGAATCGTCAGACATTTATCATGGGCCAGGTAGGTGTCAGCAATCGACCCGACGAGGGGCCGCGCACGGACATCGTGGGCAGCATGCTGGTCGACTTCGCCAAACAGAAGCAGACGGGCCCAGGTCCGGACAACATCGCGAAGGGCTTCCTTATGCGCGGTGGTGCCTCGGGACGTCGCTTCCGTCCCATCAACGACGTGCTGGATGTCGGATTCCTCGGCGACGTCGAGGTCAGCTACGAGAAGGTCAAGAACGATCTCTCGAACGATGCGAGCTGGGCCATCGGCGGCAGCGGCAACATTGGGGCTGGCCCGTCGATCAATCTGGATCGCGCCAAGGTCGCCGGCTACGCCACGCTCGGCTTCGGCATGAACCACTCGGACCCCACCGACGCCAACTCCGACGACCGGAACAACGTTCGCGCCTTCGCGCTTCCCGGCGTGCGCCTCTCCACCGAGGTGCAGCTCACCGACTGGCTCTACGCGCGCACCGGCGCCGACTACCGATACCGGGTGGAGGGCTCCAAGGAGAACATCGGCGACGACGCTAACGTGGAGCGCAACCGCAACAGCGGCGGCACCTTCGCCTGGAACGTGGGCATCGGCGCGGCCACCCACGGCTTCACCTTCGATGGTGTGGTGAGTCAGGGTCTGGTGACCAACGGTCCCCAATTCATCGGTGGAAACGACCCGGGCTTCCTGGCCATGGCGTCCATCGGCTACGTCTTCGGCGACGTGCTCGGCGGCGGCGGTTCCAGCGACGAGGCGGAGGAAGAAGAGGTCGAGGCCAGCGAGCCGGAGGCCGAGGACGATGTGGAAGACGACAGCACCGAAGTGGCCGCGGAGCCTGAGCCCTCGGGCGGCCTCGGTGGCGCGCTGGGCGGCTCTGCCAGCATCGGCGGCAGCGCAGAGGTCAGCGCAGAATCAGACACCGACGCGACCGGCGTCGAGTGAACCGATCATCGAAGTAACCCCCCCTTTGCTTAGTTTTGAAGCGCGTGGCCCTGACCGGCCGCGCGTTTCGCCTTTAAGCCTGCTGCAGCTCCTCGAGCTCCTTGCCGCGGGTCTCGGGGAGCCGCGTGAGGATCAAGGCTAGCGCGATGAGCGGGAACACCGCGGTGCAGCTGACCGCGAGCCCCCAGCCCACCTCGCCCGCCGCGGCGCCGACGAGCGGCGGAGCGATTACGTAGCCGATGCGTCCGAGCAGGTTGTTCGCCCAGGCGAAGGCGCCCGCACGAAGATGCGTCGGGAAGAGCTCCAGGGTGTAGGTCGTCAGCACCGTGAGGACGGCGCTCGCCCCGAAGATGCCGCCCATCAGCGCGATCGTGAGCGGCCAGAAGCCGTGCAGCGAGTAACAGGCCACGGTGGCGATGGAGGTCACCCCGAAGATGACGCTCGCGCCGCGGTGGCGTCCGAAAGTCTCCAGCATTTTTCCGGCGGCGAAGATGCATGGCAGCGATCCCACCGCAGCGATCACGACGGCCTTGGCGACGCTCGCGTCATCGAACCCGCGCTCACCGATGGCGAACTCTTTCCAAAATG
>JAFDCW010001017.1 GCA_019312705.1 Deltaproteobacteria bacterium | reverse complement strand
CTCCGTTTGCCCGGCAGGTGAGCTTCGTGCGCACGAAGCGCGCGGGTAGGTCGGCGACGCCCCCGAGGACCTCGAGCACTTCGGTGCCCCGGGCGGTGCCTGCGGGGCCGCTGAGGATGCGCATGCGAACCGGCAGCAAATCACCGACGATGCCCGCCGCCGAGAGAGCCTCGGCGCCTTCACCGACCGCGAAGTCGACGAGGAACTTACCGACGTCGATGGTCTTGCCCCGGGCCTTCACCTTCCGCTGCACGACGAGGTCGCCGGCGGCGTGGTTATCGGCGAAGAGCCTGGTGACGGCGTCCAGGTCTTTGGCGCCGAGGCGGTCGAGGGCGGTGCGGGGGAGGCCGGCGACGTATTCGATCTCGTCGACCAGCTTCGAAAGCGACGGGTCCTGGGGCCCGAGCACGGTCGCCTCGAGGAATCTCAGGCCTTCGACGCTCACGCCGTTGAGACGCTCGAGGAGGGCTACGGGATCGATCTCGCCACCCAAGAGCTCGGCACGCAGCTTCAGGTCGATGTACTCGTCGAGGCTCGAGAAACCCAGGCGCAGCGACGGACCGAAGGTCATCAGGGCCTTGGGGTGATAGCCCTGGGAGTAGTAGAGGGGGAGCTCTGCCCGGCGGAGCAGGCGCGGCATCAACCGCACCATGTCGAGGTGAGACCGGAACGAGATGCGTCCGACGCGGGTATAGGTGAGCCGGACCCGGGACTGGGGCCCCTGCTCGGGCGTCACGACCTTTTGTCGCTCCTTCGGCGAGATGGTCTTGGCCGGCGCTCTCTCTTCGCGCTTTTCGATTGCACCGAGGCCGCGCAACTTCACCAGGCGTTCGCTGCGCATCTCGCCCATGTCACAGGCGATCCCGCAGTCGTAGCAGACGAGGCGCTTCGAGTCGGCTTCGGCCTCTTCGACGCTCGTATGGTGGACAAACATTCCGACCGCTTTGCCGCAGGGAGGGCTGAGACGGTTCTTGAGGGCCTTCTTGTGTTCGCGGCCGAGGAAGCCGTCTTCGAGGCCGACGTCGATGTGATCCCACGGAAGCCGCGCGGAGGTGGGGATTGTGCCGAGGTAAATCGACGTGTCGATTCCATGTTCGGCGAAGGCCTCGTCCCACGCCTCGAGGCGCAGTTGCTCGTTCCAGGAGTCGAAGCGCGCGCCCCGGCGCCAGGCGCCCTCGATGACATCGCCGAGGCGCCGGTCGCCCCGGGCGAGCACGCCCTCGAGCCAGCTGCCCTCGGAGTCGTGCATGCGAAGCTTGACGCCGCCCCGGCGGGTGGCATTGGCGAGCATGTTCTGCTTGGCGACGATCGTCTTTCGATCGTCCATCGCGCACCACTGAAAGGGCGTGTGCGGCTTCGGCACGTGGGTGGATATCGATACGGTCACCCGGGGCTGATGGCGACCCTGGATCCTCTTACCGATTTCGAGGGCGCGCTGCCCCGTCTCGACGATGCCGAGGACGTCATCGTCTTCCTCCGTCGGCAGGCCGATCATGAAGTAGAGCTTCATCTTGGACCAACCGCGGGAGAAGACGTTCTCCGCGGTCTGCATGAGCTGGGCGTCGGTGACGTTCTTGTTCACCACATCGCGCATGCGCTGGGTGCCCGCCTCCGGGGCGAAAGTGAGGCCGTTCGCGCGGCTCTTCTTCATCTCGTCGAGGACGTCCCCGGAGAGGCCGTAGGCCCGGAGGCTCGAGACCCCGAGATTGACCCGCCTGCCTTCGAGGCGCGCCGTCACTTCGCGGACCAGCGGGGAGATAGCGCTGTAGTCCGCCGTGGACAGGGACGTCAGCGATGCCTCGTCGTAGCCGTGTTCTCGGACCGCCGAGTCGAGGACGTCGAGGATCTGTTCCGGGGGGCGATCCCGGACCGGCCGATAGATCATGCCGGCCTGGCAGAAACGGCAGCCCTCGGTGCAGCCCCGGGCGATCTCCACCGAGATTCGATTGAAGACCGTTTCGGTCGAGGCCACGGGGCCCTCGGTCGGGAATGGGTAGTCTTCGAGGCGTTCGACGAAGGTGCGTTCGACCGGAAAGGCGGCCTCGGCCACCGTCGGTCCGGTGACGACCTGGAGACCCGTGTCGGCCTCGATGGCGACCTCGTAGAGGGCCGGCACATAG
>JAFDCW010001016.1 GCA_019312705.1 Deltaproteobacteria bacterium | reverse complement strand
GCACGACGACCGCAGGGGGGGAAGGGATGCCGAGAACCGTCAGGGGGGAGGGGAGGGAATGACGGCCCCGGCTCTCTCTACGAAACCGAAAAAGATGGCGACCGCCGCCCACGGGGGATGGGGAGGGACCGCGCACGACGGCCGCCGGGGGAAAGCAGTAAGAACGACCGTCGGGGAGGGGAGGGGGTGACGGCCGCCGCGCTTTCGAAGTTCGAGAAGGTGATGGCGACCGCCGCCCACGGGGGGATGGGGAGGGACCGTGCACGACGGCCGCCGGGGGGATGGGAAAGGGGGTGAAGGGGGGAAAGCATGGGAATGACTCAGAACTACGCAGCCTGGAGGTTGGGTGAATCGCCACTCTCGTCGAAGGTCGGGGCGGGAATCTGGTTGGGCTCGAGAGCCGCGGTCAGAGCCTCTTCCATGTCGGTGACGAGGAAGAACTCGAGCTCGGCCCGGACCGACTCCGGCACCTCGTCGAGGTCCGCCTCGTTCTGCTTCGGCAGGACCACCCGAGTGAAACCGGCGCGATGGGCTGCGAGGATCTTCGACTTGATACCGCCCACCGGGAGCACACGGCCCCGGAGGGACGCCTCACCGGTCAGCGCGGTGTCGGGGCGAACCCGCCGACCGGAGAGCAGTGAAGTCAGGGCGGTGAAGATGGTCACCCCAGCGCTCGGTCCGTCCTTCGGCACCGCGCCCGCCGGGACGTGCAGGTGGATGTCGTTCGAGTCGAGGAATGTCGCGTCCACTCCGAGGCGAGAGGCGTTGCTGCGCACATAGGCCAGGGCAGCACGTACGGATTCGCTCATGACGTCTCCGAGTTGGCCGGTGATCTCGAGGCGCCCCTTGCCCGGCATGCGGGTGGTCTCGATGTAGAGGATGTCTCCTCCGACGGGGGTCCAGGCGAGGCCCGCGGCGATGCCCGGCGCGTTGACCCGCTCCGCGACGGCGTGGGAGAAGCGCGCTCGGCCGAGGACCACGCGCAGGTCCTGCTCCATGATGATCACTCGCACGTGGGTCTGGGTCGAACCGTTGCGAGCGACGTCGAGGGCGGCGTGGCGGCAGATCTTGGCGAGCTGCTGGGTCAGCTTACGCACGCCGGCTTCCCGGGTGTACTCGCGGATGGTCATGAGCAGAGCCTCGTCGGTCATCTGCAACTGCGACGCCGAGAGACCATGGCGGCGCATCTCCTTGGGAAGCAGGTGGTCCCGGGCGATCCGCAGCTTCTCGTCGGTCGTATACCCGGTGACCTCGATGATCTCCATTCGGTCACGGAGCGGCGCCGCGATGGAGCCGAGGTCGTTGGCCGTGGCGATGAAAAGCACCTCGGACAGGTCGAGGGGGAGCTCGAGGTAGTGATCGGTGAACTTGTCGTTCTGCTCCGGGTCGAGGACCTCGAGGAGGGCAGCTTCGGGGTCACCGCTGTAGCCCTTGGCGAGCTTGTCGATTTCATCGAGGACGATGACCGGGTTCTTCACGCCTGCCTTGCGCAGGGCGGCGACGAGGCGGCCGGGCATCGCGCCGACGTACGTCCGGCGGTGGCCACGGATTTCCGCCTCGTCACGGACCCCGCCGAGACTCATGCGCTGCATCGGGCGCCCCGTCGCTCGGGCCACGGAATGCGCCAGGGAGGTCTTGCCGACTCCAGGAGGTCCGACGAGGCAGAGGATCGTTCCCCGGGCCTCGGGACTGAGCTTCAGGACCGCCATGTGCTCGAGGATGCGGCGCTTGACCTCGTCGAGGCCGTGGTGGTCGTCGTCGAGGGCCTGGCTGACGGCGTCGATGTCTTGGTGCACTTCGGCGCGCTCATCCCAGGGCAGGTCGGCGACGACCTCGAGGTGCGTGCGGATGAGGTTGGCTTCGGAGGACTGGCTCGGCATGCCGTCGAGACGAGTGAGCTCGCGTTCGACGGTTCTTCTCGCCTCCGCGTCGAGGGTGATCGCGTCGAGGCGCGCGCGCAGGCCTCCGAGGTCATCGTCCGTGCCTTCTCCGAGCTCCCGCTGAATCGCCCTCAGCTGCTTGCGTAGGAGCACCTCGCGCTGCTCGCGGTTGAGCTCGCCACGCACCTCGGTGTCGATGCGGGACCGCAGCTCCGCCCGGGACTTGGCGTTCTTGAGCAGACC
>JAFDCW010001015.1 GCA_019312705.1 Deltaproteobacteria bacterium | reverse complement strand
GTGGTCTTACCGCTCGACTCTGGCCCGTAGATCTCGATGATGCGGCCGAAGGGATAACCCCCGACGCCGAGGGCCAGATCCAGAGAGATGCTCCCGGTGGGGATCACGGGCATCTTGGCCACGACCTCACCATCGCCGAGGCGCATGATCGCGCCCTTGCCGTGGGCCTTGTGGATCGTGTCGAGGGCCAGGTTCAGAGCCTTTTCGCGGTTGGAGTCGGTTGCCATCGTTCGTCTTTCTCTTGTCGTGCTTTTGCGCGTAGCCGTTACGGTGTTTGGCGTTCCCATCTCGGGAAGCGGTTTGGAGCGTTCTGTCCCGGGGGACGAAGGCACTTCGTCAGGACTGACAAAACTCCCCCGACTCGCCGTGTTCTCGCCCCGATTTGGGCCCCGTGCAAGGCCGTTTTTTCGGCCCGGCTCCAGCTTTCGGTGCAATTCCAAAGCCTTGGGAGGACCTATCCGCTTGTTCAGTAAGGCTTTTTCAGGCCTCCCGAGAAGCGCCCGGAGGAGGTGATTTTTTTTCTCCGGGAGCCCCCCGGAACCCGTCGAGACCGCCGTTTGCGATCCGTCACCCGGTGACGTCGGCCCCGAGGGCCGCCCGGCGGACCATGCGCAGGGCGACGTAGGCCGAGAGGATGCGAATGCGCTCGCGGTCGCCGAAGAGCCGCCGCTTCTTGGTGATGGTCGCCCCGTCCTTGGTCGCGAGGCCGAACCAGACGGTTCCGACCGGCTTCTCTTCACTGCCGCCGCCGGGGCCGGCGATGCCCGTCACGCTGACGGCGATGTCCGCATCGCTGACCCGCCGGGCCCCCTCGGCCATCGCCGCGGCGACCTCACCGGAAACCGCTCCGTGGGCGATCATGAGCCGCTCGCTCACGCCGAGGACCGCGGTCTTCGAGTGGTTCGAGTAGGTCACGGCATCCAGGAGCAAGTAGTCACTGCTCCCCGGCACGCTGGTCAGCATCGCCCCGATGAGCCCGCCGGTACACGACTCGGCCACCGACAGGGTGAGCCCAGCGCGCCGCAGCGAACGACCGACGACGTCGGGATAGCTGTCCGTGCGGTCGCCGTACACCACGTCGCCGAGGCGGGCTCGAACGTCCTCGGCGCCTCGCCGGGCAAGCTTTTCGGCGTCGACGCCGGTCTCGCTCTGGGCGAAGACCTTGACCTCGATCTCGGGGAAGGTGGCCCGGTATCCGAGGATGACGCCCGGGTGATCGGCCTCGACCCCGTTGAGCTGCTCCTGGGCCTGAGACTCGGTGAGCCCGAAGGTGCGCACGTGAATCTGATGCGTCGTCCGAGTCGCGAGGGCCCCGATGGCGGGTAGAACGGAGTCGATGAACATGCCCTCCATCTCGCGGGGCACGCCGGGCATGAAGAAGGCCTTGGCGCCGCCCACCGAGACCGCAAAGCCCGGAGCGGTCCCCGCGGGATTCGGCAAGACCTCGGCCCCTTGCGGGAAGTCCGCCTGCTTCTCGTTCGAAGATGGCATCTCCGCACCCAGGGCCTCCCACATGCGGCGGATGTGACTGAGCGACGCGTCGTCGCGGACGAGGCCTACCCCGACCGCTCGGGCGACAGCAGTGGTCGTGAGGTCGTCGGTCGTCGGACCGAGGCCTCCGGTACAGACCACGACCTGCACGCGGTCACCGAGACGCTTCAGTGTCGCTACGATCCGCTCCTCGTCATCGTCGACGGAGACGTGTTCGAGAACGGAAAAACCGAGGGCGGTGAGCCTGTCTCCGAGCCACGAGGCGTTGGAGTTGGTCAGCTCACCGCGGGTGAGCTCGGTGCCAATGGAAAGGACGGCTGCAGACATGGGAGCCGAGGATTTTGCGTCGGGTGCCGGGACCGCGTCAACCGGCACCGCGGAGCCACATTTCGGGGAGACGCCGGGACGGCAACTTCGTTCGGACGCGTAGGTTGGGGTAAGCTGGGTCGTGATTTCACGGAGCCCAACGTGGACGGCGCTAGCGATCCTCTGGCTCGCCTCGGCATGCAGCCCGCATGCGCGGGCGCTTTCGTGGACAGTAGCCTTCGAGGACGCCGCCCTCGAATCTCGCGCGGCGGTCTTCGAGGGAACCATCACTGCCGGGGATTGCACGATGACCCGGGGCGCGGTCG
>JAFDCW010000251.1 GCA_019312705.1 Deltaproteobacteria bacterium | reverse complement strand
CAGTGTTACCAACTCTCTCTGGGTGCGGTTCGGATGGTCCGTCCGTTGATTGAGCGTATCGAAGTCCATGACCGTGACTTGGGCCGGCAGCTGCGGCGATGTTTGAGTAGCGTTCCATTGAACATCGCGGAGGGCAGTCGGTCCTCCGGTAGGAATCGACAGGCCCGATACGCCAACGCCATGGGCTCGGCCCGGGAGTCGACGGCGTGTCTCGAGACGGCCGAGGCTCTCGGCTATTTGCGTCTGGACGACTTGCCGAAGGCCGTCGACCGCCTCGACCACATCGTGGCCATCCTCTTCAAGCTCTGTCGATGAGAGAGAATGTCCCGGAGGGCATCACGCCCTCCGGGGTCAGGGAAGCGGACGGTTCCCAGCTTTCGCTCCCTTGTCTCTCAACGAGCCCTACCTCGGCGTCGCGCCCGTCCCCCAACACTTCATCCCCTGGGCGCCCACCAATTCACTACTGTGAATGCATAGTTCAACTCATCGAGGCCTTCCGGGAGGGTCCTGGGCCGGGGGCCCCACGCGTGCCAAACGGCCCCCCACCCATCCTCCGTTTGGCGCGCGTGGAGAGGCGGCCTTGCGCGAGCGCCCGCCAAGACCTCCCGGATCACGGCCAGCGCTCGCAACTGCAAGGCCGCCGTACCCCGGCCCAGGACCCTCCCGGGAGGCCGGCCACACGTCTCCCCTAGTCGCCCACCGCGAAGACCAGATCGCTCTAACCGCCGCTCCCGTTCCCGTTCCCGTTCCCGTTCCCGTTCCCGCTCACGCGCTCCCCCCCTAATCCAGCCACGCCGCGGGCTGCGGTAGCGCGTCAAAGGCGCTCAGCAGGCCGACGGCATCCTGGTAGCGGTCCGCTCGTGTCTTCTGCATTGCTCGGTCGACGAGGTTCTGCAGTGGCGGGGATACATTCAGCCCTGGCCGCGACTCGTGCATGCGGGGCGCCTTCTTGAGCAGGTGGGCACGGAAGAGCTTCACCTGGGTGTCTTCTTCGAAGGGCCAGTTGCCGGTGTAGAGCTCGAAGATCATGCAGCCGACGGAGTAGACGTCGCTCGTTGCGTCGGCGCGGCCACCACAGGCCTGTTCCGGTGAGATGTAGCCGGGGCTACCCATGACCTCGCCGTCCGTGGTGAGGGTGGCGCTCGCCCCCCATTGCTCACTGTCGACGAATCGGACGAGGCCGAAGTCGAGGAGCTTTACGATTTCGAGGCCGCCGGGGCCCCGGGTCAGAAATACGTTGTCGGGTTTTAGGTCCCGGTGAGCGACGCCCTGGGCGTGAGCCGAGGCGAGGGCCGAGAGCAGCTGCCGAGCCCACAGGGTTGCCAGCCGCGGGTCGAGGGGACCGCCGTCGATGGCGTCGGAGAGGGGACGTCCAACGAGCAATTCCGTAGCGATGTAGGCCACGCCCTGGTCGATGCCGAAGTCGAGGACCTCGACGACATGGGGATGGGCCAGAGCGAAGAGCGCCCGGGCTTCCCTTTCGAAGCGTTCCCGGAGCAGCGGGTCGGCGGCGAGGTCCCGGCGCAGGGTCTTGATCGCGACGCGCGTTCCCTCGGCGGTGTCGGTCGCCTCGAAGACCGTGCCCATTCCCCCCTCGCCCAGGACCGACGTCAGGGCGTAGCGGCGGTCTAGGAGTGCTCCAACGGCGACCATGTCCCGAGGATACCCCGCGGGCGCGTTTCAGCCGAGGGCAGTCTGGAGCGGCACGTAGTCGACGCCGACTCCCGTCGCCACCGCCTCGTAGGTGCAGGCCCCATCCCAGGTGTTGACGCCGAGGGCAAGCGCCGCATCTGCCTTCACGGCATCGACGACGCCCTTGCTGGCGATGTCCGCCGCGTACCGGAGGGTGACGTTGGTCAGCGCGAAGGTGCTCGTATTGGCGACGGCTCCGGGCATGTTGGCCACGCAGTAGTGCACGATACCCTCTTCGATGAAGGTGGGGTCGTCGTGGGTCGTGGGGCGGCAGGTCTCGATGCAGCCCCCCTGGTCGACGGCGACGTCGACGACGACGGATCCATCGCTCATGTCCTTGAGGTGTTCGCGGGTGACGAGGGTGGGGGTCCGGGCGCCAGCAACGAGTACGGCGCCGACGACCAGGTCCGCCCTCTTGCACACCTCGGCGATCGTCGCCGGGTTCGAGTAGAGGGTCTCGACGGCGCCGCGGAAGATCTCCTCGAGGTGCGCCATGCGGGCGTGATTGATGTCGAGGACAGTGACGTGGGCGCCGAGGCCGACGGCGATCTGGGCCGCGTTCGAACCGACGATGCCGCCGCCGAGGATGACGACGCGTCCGCGGCGGGTGCCGGGGACTCCGGCGAGGAGCAGGCCCTTGCCGCCGTGCTGCTTCTCGAGGCTGGTGGCCCCGACCTGCACCGAGAGGCGTCCCGCCACTTCGCTCATCGGGGTGAGCAGGGGCAGTGAGCCGTCCGGGAGCTGAATCGTCTCGTAGGCGATGGCCCGGACCTTTTTGTCCATGAGCTCGTTGGTGAGCTCGGGGAGGGGGGCGAGGTGCAGGTAGGTGTAGAGAATCAGCCCTTCGCGGAAGTAGCCGTATTCGGCGGCGATGGGCTCCTTGACCTTCATCACCATCTCAGCGGCCCAGGCTTCGGCGGCCCCCGCGACGATCTTCGCGCCGGCGGCGACGAACTCCTCGTCGCTGATGCCGCTCCCGAGCCCAGCGCCCTTCTGGATATGTACCTCGTGCCCAGCGCGGGTCAGGGTCAATACGCCGCCGGGGTTGATGCCGACGCGGTACTCGCGGGTTTTGATCTCCGTCGGGATTCCAATGATCACAGGGGGCTCCTCGGTGCTGAGCGGTCAGTTAGGCGGGCGGACCTTAGCCCCGAAATAACGCTCCGTCCACGACGTCACGCGTCAGCACTCCCGGCGCTGCGGCGCCTTCTTTTTTTGGGGGGGGCTCCGCACTACCGGCGCCACGGCCGGCGGCCTGTCGGCTCCGCGCGCCTCCAGCGCGCTTTCGCCTCGGTCCGCCTCTCGTGGCGCCTTCTTGTTGGGGCTTCAATCCAAGATGGCCCGGGCGGCCTGTTGGGCGAAGTGAAACGCGTACCGGGGCCGGGCGTGGTAGCTCACGTAGGCCCATTCGCGCAGGCTTCGCAGCCGGTCCGGGGCCAGCGTCGGGTGGTCGAAGAGCGGCTCCCATCCCGTGTAGGCCTCCGGGGCGGGGTCCCGGTCTCCGAGCAGCCCTTCGAGGGAGGTGCCCGGGTAGGGCGTGGCGACGGTGAACTGTACGGCAAAGGTATTGAGCTCCTTGGCCCACGCGACTGTCGCTCGGATGCCGGCTTCGTTGTCTTCAGGTAGGCCCATCATGAAGTTGGCGATCACCCGGACCCCGAGGTCGTGGGCCGCCTCGACGATGTCCTCGATCTGCTGCATCGAGGGCGGCTGCCTTTTTTGGCGAGTCAGGAGGCCGAGGTCGACGCTCTCGACGCCGAGCTCGAGGCTCCGGAGGCCGGCGTCGCGCAGCCGGGCGAGCAGATCCCGGTCGAGGCGGTCCGCCCGCATCTCCCCGCTAAATCGCACATCGAGGGGGGCGAGGCCGTCGGCGAGGGCGATGACGCGATCTTCGTCGAGGTTGAAGAGGGGGTCCCGAAAGGCGACCCCTCGCACGCCGTAGCGCTCTTTCAAACGCCGGACTTCTTCGATGACCCGGTCCGGCCGCCGCTGGCGGAACTTCGACGTCGCCCGGAAGGGGCAGTAGCCGCAGCCGAAGGCACAACCCCGGACGCCGCTCACGGGCAGCGTCGTCCCCCGCTGGCTCAAGAGCGCGTAGCGATAGCTCGCCACTGGAAAGGCGTCCCAGCTCGGGAAGGGTAGGGCGTCGAGGTCTTCGACGAAGCCGGCCTGGACAACACCCTCGAGCTTCGCGTCGAAGAGCCCAGCCCCGAGGGCCTCGGGCTCGCCTTGGATCACTGCGTCGGCGGCGCCGACGTAACGCCGGGGACGTTCTGTCGCGTAGGAGCCGAAAGCGACCACCCGGGTGCCGCGGGCCCGAAGCTCCTGCATGACCTGCCGCTCCGCCGTCGCGTCGATCAAAGAGGTGAGCACCAGGGCCAGATCGACCTCCGGGAGGGGATCGTGCCCGGCGGCGCCGCGGCGCACATCGAAGGCCCGGACCTCGTGCCCTGCGTCCGCCGCCTGGCGAGCGAGGTACCCGAGGACCGGCGACGGCAGCGCTGCGAGGTGTCCCTTCGCGCGCTCGAGGACCCGGGCCGGGAGGGACTGGCCGATACGAAACACCGTGCCGTAGCCCCCGGCGACGTCCTTGAGGGTGCACTCCTGGTGGGAGTAGACCGTGATGAGGCCAACCAGCATCGTCCTCCCCCTTAACAGAGGCATCGTCTCGGGGAAAGCGGGGAACGGCCAGGAGCGGCCAGGAGCGGCCGAGAGCGGCCGAGAGCGACCGAGAGCGACCGAGAGCGACCGAGGCGGGCTGAGAGCCGCCCGGAGCCGCCCGGGGCGGTACGCAGGGGCTATGAACGGACGGCCGCGCGCCCCCGGGGCCGTGCTACACCGCGCCCGTGGTGGCCGAGGCGCGACGTCTGGGGTGGTGGTTGGTGGGCCTAGGGCTGCTGGCGGTCGCGGCGGCCGCTGTGTTCGGCGTCATCGAGTCCGCCGGCGATCTTGGCGATGAGGCGATTATCGCAGAGGCCTTTGGTACCCACGACCGGATTCTCGTCATCGGGGCGGAGGCGGTCGGCCGGTACGTGCCCCGGGGTGCCGATGTGGTGGCCGCTGACGATGCCCCGGAGGCGATTGCGTCGGCTCTCGCCGGGACTGACCCCTCGGTCTTGGTGGAGGCTCTCCGGGCCGAACTGTTCGAAGCGGTGCTCGTCGACAGCCGTCCGGGCGATGCCGGCGAGTTTGCCCCGGCCAGCGTGCGCGCTGCTCTGGTGGGATACCCTCACGTGCCTGGGCTTACCGCCGTTGCTCTCGTGCCGGGGGTGGTGGTCTACGAGCTCGACGACGTCGAAGACCTCACGCCTGCCCACGCCGAGGCCCTAGCCCATGTAGCGCGCCGGGTCCTCGCCGGTGATCGGCCGCCGCGCATCGCCTCCTTCCCCGAGCCGCTGCGGAGGGTTCGCAATGTCGAGATCATGGTGTTGCTGCGCGAGGGCTCCCGCGCGCGTCTCTGGCGTTCGGCCCGGGGCAGCTCCCTTGCCCGCGCGTTGATCACCGCGGCGGTCGTTGCGCGGCAGCGTTGGGCGGAGCGCAGCCAGGCGATGGGGGGCGACCTCGACGAACATTTGCCGAGATTCGCGGTGGAGGTCGTACGTCTCTCCGAGGACGGCACCCTCGGCTCCCGGAGCGAAGCCTTCGTCGAGCGCGCATTTACGGCCGACCACGGGGTGGCTTTCGAGCGCCGGGGGACCTGGCACTATCAGCTCCCTTCGGCCCGGTCGGATGAGCCGGGGGCGGTCATGGAAGCCTATCGGGCGCTCTTTGCCGATAACGGTCTTCAGCCAGAAGCTCTCGAACGCGAGGACCTGCGTGCTTACCGGCTGGTCGCGACGCCTCTCGCCGTGTCTGCCCCGTCGCCGGGGCCGGGGGCGCCGGATGATGGGGCGGCGGGCTCCGCCGGCTCATCGCCTTTGCCATCTTTACCGTCTCTACCCTCTGCGCCGTCCGGTGGCTCCGGGCCGTCCGAGCCGTCTGAGCCTTCGGGCGACGGGGTCTGACCCCCCGCCTTGGAGAGCTCATCGGCCGCGGCGCTCACCGCGATGAGGGCCGTCTCCTCCGCGACCGGGAGCTTGACCACGAAGGTCGTGCCGGTCCCTGCCCGCGAGCTCACGGTGATCTCCCCGGACGCAGCGTTCACGATCCTCTGCGATATGGCGAGGCCCAGCCCCGTGCCGTGGTCTTTCGTGGTGACGAACGGTACGAAGAGATTCTGGAGCACCCGCTGGGGAATGCCCGGCCCGGTGTCGGAGACCCGGATCTCCACGAAGTGGTCGGCGCTCCCTCCGAGGCCGCTGCCGTCCCGGCTGCGCGTGCGCAGGGTCACGTCACCGCCCGTCTCCATCGCTTGCACGGCGTTGCGGACGAGGTTGATCAGAACCTGATGCAGTTGCTCGACGTCGATGCGTACTTTGGGCACGTGCTCTTCGAGTTCGCTCTTCCACGTGACCGAGGCGGCCTGGCATTCGGCGTTCAATAGCTGCATGGTGCGCAGTACCGTGGCGTTGACGTCGGTCGGTACCGGGTCGCCCTTCGATGGTCGGGCGTAGTCGAGGAAGGAACCCACGACCCAGTTCAGGCGGTCCACCTCTTCGACGATGATGTCGAGGAACTCTCTCTCGGGGGAGGCCTCGGCCGAGGGGTCGTCTTCGTCGTCGTGCAGGTACTGGGCGCTGGCTTTGATCGCCCCCAAGGGATTGCGAATCTCGTGGGCGAGGCCGGCGGCCATCTCGCCGAGGGCGGCGAGGCGGTCGCGCTCCTTGAGGCCCCGGTAGAGCCTCGAGTTCTCCACGGCGACGGCGGCCTGGGCGGCGAGGCCAGCGAGGAGCTGCACTTCTTCCGGAGAAAACGCGTCCCGTAGGCGTTCATCTCGCACGCAGAGAATTCCATAGAGGTCCCCGGAACTGCCCTCGCCGCGAATGCCTACGCAAACGGATGCGTTCATGGCTTCGAGGGTCTGGGTG
>JAFDCW010001014.1 GCA_019312705.1 Deltaproteobacteria bacterium | reverse complement strand
TGAAGTGCCCGCTCTCGGCCTTGCTGAGCTTCTTTTCGCTGCGGTCGGTGACGCCAACCTGGAGTGATGTGTAGTTGTCTCGCTCTTCGGTCTTTTTGTCCACGACGATATTGGACGACGCATCCAGCACCGTGGTGGGGACGCATTCGCCGGAATCAAGGAAGTGTTGGGTCATGCCGAGCTTTCGGCATACGAGTTCGATGGCCACTTTGTTTCTCCACAACTCGGATTGGACCGCCGCGTTGGCGTTCTTCGCGAGTGAGTGGGGAGCCGGTAGATCGACCTTGATCCAGACCGGATTGTGTCGGGCCCGCGGGCCCGAGCCTCCCCAACGTTCAGACCTCGAGGAGCCGCATTCTGGCGCGACCCCCTGAGGGCGCGGGAATATAGGCGCACCGATCGGGGGTGTCGAGAGGGCATTCGACGCCGGCTGGACCACCACCCCTGCGCCCCGCGGGGCACGCCGCTCCGAACTCCGGAGCTGGCTGCACGGCCGGGTGGTCGCCGGGGAGCCGAAGAGCTAACGGTCCGGCCCCAGGGAGGCGAGTCCGCGGAAGCATGAGCGAGGGTGTCTTGAAAGGTGAATCGAAGCAGGGCTCCGGGCGCAAGATCGCCCCGATCCTCGTGCTGGGCCTCGACGGGGCGACGTTCGACGTGATCCGACCCATGGTGGCGGCCGGCAAGCTGCCCAACCTGGCCCGCTGGATCAAGGACGAGACAGCAGCACCCCTGCGCTCCACGATTCCGCCGGTGACCTTCCCGGCATGGTCTTCCTTTACCACCGGGCTCGAGCCCGGCCGCCATGGGCTCTTCGACTTCACCCAGAAGATCCCCGGCGCCTACCGGATTTGCTTCGTGAACTCCGGGGACCGTCACGGCACGACGCTCTTCCGGCGCGTCTGCGATGCCGGGGGCCGGGTGCTCGTCCTCGGCGTGCCGGCCACCTATCCACCTGAGCCGCTGGACGGCCTGCTCGTACCCGGCTTCGACGCTCCGGTCTCGACCGGGAGCGACGCCGAAGCGACCAGCGACCCGGCCCTCTACCGCACCATCGAGGCCAAGGCGGGGCCCTGGATGCGTCCGGCCCTCAAGGAGAGCGGGGGCGTCGACCTCGAGCGAACCCTCGAGGGCCTGCTCGACCGGGTCGAGCGCAAGACGAATTTTGCGCTCGCGGCCCTCGACGAGATGCGGACGGACGGCGAAGTCGACTTCATGATGCTCGTCTACTCCGAGAGCGACACGGTCGGTCACCACTTCTGGCGCCACCACGACCCCGGCTCTCCGCGCCACGACCCCGCCGCGAGCGCGGCCTCGAAGGGTGCCATCGAGGCCGTCTACAGCAAGCTCGACGAAGCTTGCGGGAAGCTCCACCTCGCCTTTGGGCCGGACGAGCTCTGCGTCGTGATGTCTGATCACGGTATGGGGGGTGCTGGCCGCCATGTCGTGCACCTCAACGCCTACCTGCACGAGTGCGGGCTACTCGGGCGAAAGCCGGGCTCCGGGGGAGGCCGGGACGCCATCGCGCGCGGCCTGCGCGACCTCGCGCTGCGCCTGCTCCCCGCAAAGCTCGCCCAGGCGATCTTCCGGCGCGCCCGCGCGGCGGCGGCCCGGGTCGAGAGCACGGCGCGGTTTGGCGGATTCGACTGGAGCAAGACCCTCGCGTTCTCCGAAGAGGCCAATACGAACCCGGGGGTCTGGATCAATCTGTCGGGCCGGGAAGCGAGGGGATGCGTGGCGCCCGAGGATTATGAGAGCGTTCGAGATCGGGTCATCGAGGCCCTCGAGGCATGGCGGCTCCCCGACGGCGCCCCGGTGGTCGCCCGGGCCGTGCGCCGCGAAGAGATCTTCCACGGGGACCATGTCGAGCTGGCACCGGACATCTTGATCGAGCTGGCACTCGACCGGGGTTACGGCCTCTCGCTCGTCGCCACGCCCTGGGGCTCCGGCGACGCTGCCTCGGTCCATTATCTGGCCGATCGCGAACTCGCGGGCGGCAGGGGGCTCGGGATGAACGGCACCCACCGACCCGATGGCATTTTCGTCGGGGTCGGGGCAGAGTTTGCCTCGGCGGGGGAACGTCCCCGCCTCGTCGACATGGCCCCAACCCTGCTGCGCGCAATGGGGA
>JAFDCW010000250.1 GCA_019312705.1 Deltaproteobacteria bacterium | reverse complement strand
AACCAGAGCTCCGGCTTCATCGACAACACGTCCACGGGTCCAGGACCGAGTCACGACGGGTTCGGGATCGGCTGGGATCCCTCTGGGCATACGGTGACTGGGATTCATGTCGGGGCTAGGGACGCTGAGCGTCTGACACTCACTCGCGCCATCGACGAGCCTCCTTACACCGAGGTCGGCATGCTCCCCGACCTGACCCCGCCCTCCGAGACCGCCACCCTAGGCCGCGTCTTCGTCGAGGTTTCCGGCGAACGCTTGGTGGTCGCGACGAGCGCACGTCCGGGCGGGGGCGACTCCCGGGTCTATGTCGTGCAAGCCACCACGGCGCTCACCGGTGAAAGCGTCTTCGACGGGCCCGGAGAGCGGGTCTCGATGGCGCAGTCCCCTTTGAACGAGACCTACGGCATCTCCGTCGACGGTACGTTTCGCATGGCGACCTTCACGGGCACCAGCGTTGCCCCCACCCTATCCCTCGGCCCCACGACGTATCACGCAACGCTCGGGGGAGAGCTTGGGCCGTTCCGCTATGTGGTCGTCGCCATCGATGACACCGTCGGCGTGAGACTGCACGGCATCGGCTGCATGTGAAGCGCGGAACGAGCTAGATTGGTGCCATGACCAAGCGGGACGGGCGGAAGTGGCGGGGCCTCAAAGCGCTCGTCCACGATGGGGTCGACGCGACCACTGAGCTGGTCGACGTCGGCCACGAGTCGACGATGCGCACCGTGACGGCGGTGACCGACCAGATGGAGCCCCTGCGCGAGCCGGTTCGTTTGCTCGATGCGGTGCGGCGCTTCTCGACCCGGGGGGTGCTGGCCACCGTGAGGGTGGTCAATCGCGTCGTCGAGCGGCTGAGCGACGCGGCCCTCGATGCAGCCGCCGCGGAAGCGGCGGCCCCAGCCCCGGCCGAGGGCGGCCCGGTCCGCGCCATGCCGATGCGCTCCGACGCAACGGCCACCGGCGCGTGGCTCGGCGACGCAGCGGTTGGCCTGGTGAACGCGGTCGTCGGCCACCACCTCAGCGCCAAGGGCAACGGCCTCGACATGGGCATGGCGTTTCGTATTCGCGACCGCTACGTGCCCCTCGATGCCGATTCGCTCGCCGAGGCCGCCCCCGATAGAAGCCCCCGGGTCGCTCTCTTCGTGCATGGCCTGGCCACCACGGAATGGTCCTGGTGCTTGGAGTCTGAGGCCTACCACGCGGAGCCGGGCATCACCGTCGGCTCCCTCCTCGAGCGGGACCTCGGGTTCACCCCCGTCTACCTCCGCTACAACACCGGGCGCCACGTTTCAGAAAACGGGCGCCTGCTCGCCGCAGAGCTCGAGCGTTTTGTCTCGGCTTATCCCGTGCCCATCGAAGATCTCACCCTGGTGGGCCACAGCATGGGTGGCCTGGTGGTTCGCAGCGCCTGCCACTACGGAGCAGAAGACGGCAGCGACTGGACGTCCCGGGTGCGCCGGGTCGTCTGCCTCGGAGCGCCCCACCGCGGCGCGCCCTTGGCCAAGCTGGGGACCGTCGTGACCGGGGTCCTCGACTCCATCGACTTGCCAGCCGCGCAAATCGGCGCGCGCGTGCTCGCTAGACGGAGCGCGGGCATCAAGGACCTCTCGCATGGCGCGGTCATCGACGAGCATTGGCTCGAGACCGACCTCGCCGCGATGGACGATACGACCCTGCTCCCGGACGCCCGGCACTACTTCATGTCCGCCACCATCACCGGCGACCCGGACCACCCCGTCGGACGCCTCGTCGGCGATATGTTGGTGAGGGAGCCGAGCGCTCAGGGGCCTGCCATGCGCGAAGCTCACTTCGCCATCGAGACGAGCCGCTACGGCGGCGTCATGCATCACCAACTCCAGAATCACCCCGCCCTCTACGAGCAGCTGCGGCGCGCCTGCGCCGAGCCGTAATGCCAAATCCGGGGCTTGTCACCAGCCCCCCGAACCCCTAGGAAGGTGCGTGCCAACGTCCGGCCGGACCGAATTCATGCCTACTGATGTTCCGTCGTCCCCGCCAATTTTGACGCCCTCGCCGCCCATCGTTTCGGTCGTCGCCCGGTCCAATACGGGCAAGACCACGCTCCTCGAGGCGCTCATTCCCGCCCTCAAAGAGCGCGGATTGCGCGTGGCTCTGGTGAAGCATCATCACCACGAGAGCTCCTTCGATACCCCCGGGAAGGATACCCACCGCCTCGCCGAAGCGGGGGCTGACCTCGTGGTGGGCGTCAGCCCGGTTCAGGTCGCGACCTTCCGCCGCGAGGCCGGGTCCCGAGACCTCGACGCGGTCATCGCCCGACACTGCGTCGGCTACGACCTCGTGCTCACCGAGGGCTACAAGCGCGGTGACTATCCCAAGATCGAAGTCAACCGAACGGCCCGAAGCACCAAGTTGCTCTGCGACTATGACGAGATGCTGGCCCTCGTCACCGACTCCGAGTGGGAGACGCAGGTGCCTCTCTTTGGGCTCGACGATGCGGGTGGCCTCGCCGACTTTCTCGTTGCCTGGTTGAAGGAGCGTTGAGCCCGTGGCGACGAAGGCCATCGCCCGGGCGGTCCCGGTCTTCTCGTTGCTCGTTTTGTCCATCTTGTCCATCTTGTCCCTGCTCAGCGCCTGCGGTTCGTGTGACGGCGGTGCCAACGGCGACACCTCCGGTCCTGGGGCCGTCGCGGAGGACGCGGTGACCCCCCTCACCGAGCCATGGATGCGCGTGATTCCGTTTCAGGAGACCCCGGAAGGCCTCGAGACCATACGGGCGGCGGAGTGCGGCGAGTGCCACACCGAGATCTATGCCGAGTGGCAGACCGCGACCCATGCCGTCGCGCTTCAGGACCGGCAGTTTCAAGCCGAGTGGAACAAGGACGACAAGCTTTGGCTCTGCGCGAACTGCCACACCCCCCTTGCGAATCAGTTCGAGGATGTCGTCGTCGGACTGATCGACGGCGACTATCGGCGACCCGTCACCGAGCACAACGACCGCTTCGACCCGGTGCTTCAGCAGGAGTCGATCACTTGCGCGACCTGCCACGTGCGCGACGGTGCGATCCTCGGGCCGGGCTTCGGGGGCGAGTCGCCCCACCCGGTGCGCGTCGACCCCACGGTCCTTTCACAGCAGGTCTGCGTCGCCTGTCACAACGTGCACGCCCGGCTGTCGGGGACCTTGGTATGCAACTTCAGCACCGGCGACGAGTGGGCCATGGGCCCGGCTCCGCGGGAGGGCCTCGGCTGCATCGACTGCCACATGCCCACGGTCGAACGACCCATCGCCGAAGGCGGCCCGGTGCGCACCAGCCATGTTCATCGTTGGCCCGGGAGCGGAATCGCCAAGTTCCCCGAGGACGTCGAAACGGTGCGGGGGTTCTACGTGCCGGGCTATGAAATCGAAGTCGCGGCGCACCGCACCGAGACCGGCGGGGGCGAGGCCGCCGTCGCCATCGAGCTCACGGTCACCAACCACCGGGCGGGTCATGTATTGCCGACCGGCGACGTGGAGCGCTTCATCACCATGAGCCTCTCGATCCAGAGCGAAGACGGCGTGTCCCTCTGGGACCACGAAGAGCGCTTCGGCGAGCGGTGGGAGTGGCACCCCGAGGCGCGGCAGCTCTCGGACAATAGCCTCGAGCCCCGCGTGCCCCGGGAGCTGCGCTTCGAGGCGCCGCTGCCGGCGGACCAGGGCGGCACCGGCGCGCCCCTCTTCGTCGAGGTCATCGGCCAAAATCACCGCATGACCGAAGAGAACGCCGAAGGCGACGGCATCCTCGGCCAGTATCCCATCGCGGTAGAGACGATGCGTACCCGCGTCGAAGTGATGGACCAAGAAGCTCCCGTCTCACCCTGAGAGCGGGGGCCTTCGGGCGAGCCGCCTGCGAGTATCAGCGCTGACGGCGGCGGACCGCGACGAGACCGAGCACTCCGAGGGCGGCGAGCCAGCCGTAGCTGTCGCTACGAGGGCTACTGACGCGGCAACCGCAGCCGCCTTCTTCGCGGACGACGCCGCCGGAGCCGCTGTCGCCGGTCTCGGGGGGCGGGGCGCCACCGTCGGCGGGCTCCGAGAGGTCTTCGCAGATGCCGTCGACGCAGGTCAGAGAGCCGGCGCAGGTCGCGCCGTCGTCGACGGCGCCGTTGCAGTCCTGGTCCGCGCCGTCGCAGACCTCGTCGCTCGGCCCCGTGAAGCCGGCGCAGCCGGACCACCGCCCGCCCGTGCAGGATTGGGTGCCGAGGGCGCACTCGCCGACGTTGATGCCACAATCCCGGCTCAAGCCGTCGGTGCAGGCGCAGGCGGGGTCGATGGTGCCGTCGCAGTCGTTGTCGACACCGTCGCACTCGTCGGTGGCGCCGGGGTAGGTCCCCTCAGCCGAGTCGTCGCAGTCGCCGTCGCAGGAGGTCACCCCGTCCATATCCACGTCGAAACCCTCGTCGATGGTGCCGTCGCAGTCGTTGTCGATCCCGTCGCAGGTCTCTTCGGTGATCGACCGGGCGATCGCCGCGAGGGCAGCCCGGAGGCTGGCGAGGTCGTTGGCCTGCTGGTAGCAGTGCCCGGTGCCCGCCGGGTCCGAGAGGGTCACGTCGCAGCCGGTGATCCCCGTCCCAGCCCGGACCGCGCTGCGGTTCAGCGTGAGGGAGTCCACGGCGCCGCCGAAGCCCACGACGTAGACGGTCGTGCCGGCATCGGCGAGGCGGCCGACCGCCTCGACCGGGGTGAACCGGGTCGCCGGGTCGTGGCCGTCACACCACTGCCAACCATCGGTGATGAGGATGAGCGAGTTGTTCCGCGTCGCGTCCTAGAGCGCCGGGTCGGCGCCGGCGGCGTCGAGGCTCTGGGCCATCGGCGTATAGAACCCGCCGGACGGGGGCGGCGTGCCGAGGCCGTCGGTGATGGCAGTCGCCGTGTTGTCGGCGATGGGCACGGTCACCGAGCCGGGGCCGCACTCGTTGGGGAAGGGGAAGACCATCAGGCCCATGTCGACGGTGTCGGCGAAGGCGCCGGCGAGCTCGCCGATGGCCATGGTCGTCGCGTCCCATTTGGTCATGCCGCCGGGGATGGTGCCCAGCATCGACGAGGACTTGTCGACCGCGAGCAAGACCTGGGGCGCCTCGCAGCGCGTCTCCTGGGCGCTAGCAAACTGGGGCACGGCGAGGGTGAAAAGAGCCGCGGCGATGAGGGACGCGGGTACGAATAGGGAGAATGAGCGAAGCATGTTGGGCGACATACTACACGGAGCGACCCTTCGGGGCACCGCGAACGGTGCGTTCTCCAGGGTTTCCACCCGAATTGGCACCACCGAGCCGCCGCGTTTCAGCGGGCCGGGCGACGGCGGTTCTGGAACCACTCGCGGTAGCGGGTCATGCGATCGCGGTGCTCCCGGGGCGCGTGGCGGCGGCAGCTGGCGTATTCTTCGCTGTCCGTGGGGGCACCCCATCGCACCTCGATGCAGTCGTTGGGGTTGTAGCTCATCTCGAAGGCAGCTTTCCGCGCGACGACGTCCCCGAGGGTCAGGGTCTGGGCCTCGCCGTTGCTCTTCGTATACTCGAAGCTGCGCTCTGCCAGTATCTCGGTGAGGCGCGCCCCGAGGGCGGCGACGGCCGCCGGGGCCGCGTCGGCGGTGAGGCCGAACTGCTCGGGCACCCTGCCTACGGCGTCGGGGAAACCGATGACCGCGTCGATGCTGATCAACAGCCGCATGTCCCGGGCTGGGGACGAGAAGTCTTCCCAAGGGCCGGTCGTCTCGAAGATGGCGTAGCCGGTGGGCATATCGATCGTCGCCCAGCCGTGGGCGTCTTGGTAGGCGACGCCGTTGTTCATCGAGACCAAGCGTCGGGCGACGCCTTCGTCGAGGGCGTCGATGAGCGTTACCATGCGCACCTCGGGGTCGAGGGGACGCGGGTTGATGAGCGCTTCCATGCGGTCGTAGAAGTCGTCGACGGTGCCCTCGTATTGATCTGTCGAGAAGCGCACGTGGGCCCGGGTTCGGGCGAGGGTTCGGTTGTCGAGGGAGCTCATGGTCTCAGACGCCCGGTCATAGACCACCGGTCGGAATGCTTTGAAGCCGGCACCGACGTCGTCGGTCTCGGGGCTGAAGAGGAACGAGCCGCGCCAGAAGCGTCGGCGGCCGATGGTGCCGTCGGGCTGGGCGTCGGCGCCCAGCATGATGCCGTACTGCTCTGTGCCCTGGGGCACCCACCCGGCGACGACCAGGAGGTGACCGTAGGGGTCGGCGTAGACGGTGCCGGGGCGAATCGCGCTCCTCTCGATGGGAATGGGGTACACGTCGGTCGCGTCGTCCTGGGGCACGGTCCGGGCGCTCGCCGAGTGCACGCCGTTGGCCACCGACCGAATGAAGACCGAGAACGACGCGGCGGCGTCGACTCCGCCGCGCTCGACGTGGTTCGTATTGAGGTCGTTGCAGTGCGGGGCCACCCCCGCCCGCCCTCGGCTGCAGCGCCGGAAAGCAAAGGGCAGGCTCATCTTCCAGCTGAAGTAGGCTCGAAGAAAGTACGGCAGGTCGGCGCAGTCCGGGTGCAGATTGAGGCGCTCGTCTTCGTTGGTGCCGAAGTGGTCGAAGAGCAGGTTGTTGTCGCGGTTCGTGAGCAGCGTCTGGAGGTCGGTCCAGGTGATGTCTTCGTCGATGGGGTAGTCGAAGAGCTGCTCCACCCAGGCCGCGTAGAGGTTT
>JAFDCW010001013.1 GCA_019312705.1 Deltaproteobacteria bacterium | reverse complement strand
GGCAACGGCGTTTCTCATCGAGGGTGACCTCATCAAGTTTTGGCAGAGGAGGCGCGCGGTGAAAGAATCGAGCAAGCTCTCGAATCACTACATCGTCTGCGGCGGTGGGGTGACAGGGGAGGTGATCCTCGACGAGTTGGTGGAGACCCGCCACGAAGTCGTGGTCATCGAGTTGGACGCCCAGCGCGCCGAGGCCATAAGGCAGAAGTGGAAGGTCCCCGTCCTCGTCGGCGACGCCATGAACGACGACGTACTCCGGGTTGCGGGTATCGAGCGGGCAGCGGGGCTCGCGGCGGCCCTCCCGAACGACCGCGATAACGTGTTCTTGATCATCAGCGTGCGCCGCTATCGCAAGAAGGGCTTGCGCGTCGTGAGCTTGGCGAGTTCGGCGGAGGTGAGCGAAAAGCTCGTCGCGGCCGGGGCCGACGCCGTCGTCGCCGCCTCGTTCATCGGCGGCATGCGCCTCGCCTCGGAACTCTTTCGCCCTGCGGTCACGGGCTTCCTCGACGTCATGCTGCGTGGGCGCGATGACTCGGTGCGTTTTGCTCAAATCACCCTCGGCGCGGACTGGACCGGCAAGACGGTCGGGGACCTCGACCTTCCAGGGCGCTGGGGCTTGCCCGCCCTCGCGGTGCGACATCCGGGAAGGGAAGACTTCGAGTTCAATCCGGGAGCAGAGGTCGCTGTCGAGGAGGGTGCCGTCGTCGTCACGATGGGGGACGCGGCCAAGGTGGAAGCGGTCCAGGGCGACGTCGATTGAACGTGGACCGACGCCTCTCGCCGTGAGAGAAACGGCTACCGTGGCCGTCGGGGGACAATACGCGCGGCGCGACGCGCGCCTGCTGAGGGCATCGGTCGCGGCGGTGTGGGTTGCTACCGGCGTCGCGGTTCTGCACCCGCACTACCGCGCCATCGGCGAGGCCTACCTCGAGCCCCTGGGCCTGCCGGCGTGGGTCATGTGGGTGACCTGCGCCTTCGAGATTGCTCTTGGTGCGTGGGTGGTCAAGGTGCGTGCAAATCGCATCGACACTCTGCTCCAGGTCGGGATGGTCGTCACGTTCACACTGATCCTCGCGGTGACGGAGCCCATGCTGATGGCGAGCCCCTACGGGGTGCTCTCCAAAAATCTGCCGCTGCTCGCCGTCCTGGTCACGGCGCTCCTCGTCGCCACGGAGGGGTGGTCTCCGAGGGCCCTTTGGCTGCTCCGGGGCGGCGTCGCCATGATCTGGATCACCGAGGGCATCGTTCCGAAGATCCTCTTCCAGCAGGCCGTCGAGCTCAACGTCGTCGCGGCCTCGGGCCTGGTCCCCTTCGACCCATCGCTCTTCCTCGTGATCCTCGGCGTGGCCCAGACGGTCTCCGGCGTCCTGGCCCTGGTCCTCCGGGGCCGGGTGCTGCTCTGGTTGCTCTACTGCCAGGCTGCGGCGCTGGTGGTGCTCCCGCTGCTCGTCTCAATTCAGGACCCCCTCCTTTGGGTTCATCCCTTTGGTCCGATGACCAAGAATATCCCCATCATCGTGGGGACCCTCATGGTGGCTCGCCGATGCTCGTCCCGATCCTGAAGACCCTGCACGTATTCGGCGCCATGCTCTTCCTGGGCGCCGGCATGATGACCGCCTGGTACAAGGTGCGCGCCGACCGCTCCGGGGATCTCCGGGTGCTCACCTGGTACCAGCGCGAGATCGTGCGAGCCGACTGGCTCTTCACGGCACCCTCGGCGGTGATTCTTCCCGTGACCGGCCTGTGGCTGGCGAACATCTACGGCATCCCGTGGCATCAGGGCTGGGTTGGCTGGGGCCTCGGCGGCTTCCTCGTCTCGGGCATTCTCTGGGTCCCCGCCGTATGGCTTCAGATCCGCATGCGTCAGATGGCCGAACACGCCCTCGAACACGACGAAGAACTCCCGTCCCTCTTCCACCGCATGAACCGCATCTGGATGGCCCTCGGCATCCCCGCCTTCCTTCTCGCCACATTCGTCATCTGGATGATGGTCGCCAAGTGGTCCCCGACCACCTCCATACTCCCCTGATTCCACTAGTGTGTGATGCAGAGTCACGGGAGGGAGTATCGCGACGCGCCGCGGTTTCCTCGCAAGGAAGGAAACCGATGGAAATGCACCGCATTTTCG
>JAFDCW010001012.1 GCA_019312705.1 Deltaproteobacteria bacterium | reverse complement strand
ATGTCGGGCGTCCGGCGAGGTCGACGGCACCCAAAGCAGCAGCGAGGTCCCGAGCGTTGGGCCACCGATCCTCGGGGTCCTTGCGCAGGCATCGGTCGACGATCTGGGCGAGGCCGTCGGGCAGCCCCGACGCGCGCTCGGCGAGGGGCTCTGCCTCCTCGAGGACAACCGCGAGGATCGTCGAGACCGACGAATCACGGAGGAACGGAGAGAGGCCCGACAATGCCTGATAAAGGATCACGCCGAGGGCCCAGAGGTCGGTCCGGGCATCGACTCCGCGTTGCCCCTTGGCCTGCTCCGGGGAGAGATAGCCCGGAGTTCCCATGACCGCGCCGTCGCGGGTCAGCTGTTGGTCCACCGCCGGGGTGACCCAACGAGCGATGCCGAAGTCGAGGACCTTCGCCGTGCCATCTTCGCAGAGAAATACATTGCCTGGCTTGAGGTCCCGGTGCACCAGCCCCTGTTCATGAGCAGCTGCGAGGCCCTCGCATACGTCGATGGCGAGACCTACGACTTCGGCGACCGGGAGGGGGGCAGCTTCGATTCGCTTGTTGAGGGGTTGTCCCTCGAGGAGCTCGAGGACGATGTAGTCGTCGCCCTCCGGCGTCGACCCGGCCCCGAGGACCTTGACCACGTTGGGGTGATCGATCCGGATCGTCCCCTCGAGGGCGAACCGCCGGCGGATGTCTCGCGACGCGAAGTTCGCGGCGAGCACCTTGAGGGCGACGACATCGTCACCGCTACGGCCGCGGTAGACCGTCCCGAAGGCGCCGGACCCGACGAACCCCTCGACGCGATAGGGACCTATGGCCTCGGGTAGGGGCCGAGGTTTCCCGCCAACCAGGGTGTCGGGGTCGTTGTTCTTCACGGTCGCTGACCGAAAGCTCCCGTCACGCCTACATGAGACTCGGAGTGGTGGAGGGTACCGTTCACCGTCCCCAGATCGAGCCCGACCTCGACACCATAGGTGGCGAGTGCGGCATTTGTCTCGAAGGAGGGAAGCGGAAGGGCCGGTCCACCCTCGTTGAGGGAAAAGCTCGTGAGCCACCAGGAGAAGACCACGAGCCACTGCCCCACTTCCGTGCGCTCGGCCTCGGAGAGCGGCCTGTCCGTCGTGAACACGAGTTCGGTGACCGCGACGTCGCCGAAGGCAGGGTCATCGCCGGAGGCCGCATCGATGGTCGCGACGGTGGAGGCTCCCAGTCGAACGCCTAGGTTGGCGAAGGCGCCGGCTCCGTCGAGGGCGAGCTCAACCCCGCCCCAGCTCACCGCGACCTGACCATCGCCCAACCCGTGGGCGGTCGGAGGCAGGCCGACGTCGGCGGAGATCATCGAGGGGCCCACAATCATCGACGGGCCCACAATCATCGACGGGCCCACAATCATCGACGGGCCCACAATCATCGACGGGCCGACGATGCCCGTGAGCCCGCCCGCGCCCCAATGAGAATGCAGCAGCAGGTTCATGACCTTGTCGGAGACGAGATGGCTCGAGTCTGCGACGGCGCTGGCGTCCGCGACGACCGGCGTCGGCGTCATGGGCGTACCGAGATCGCCGGCGGGGGGCACGACGCCATCCGCCAGGTATTGGGTGCCGAGCCCAAAAACGATACCGGTGACGGAAACGTCGACCGAGACGTAGTGAGACTCGAAGTCGAAGCTCGTCGGCGTGCTCCCATCGATACCGGGGATGCCGAACCCGGTCCCGAGAGTCCGCACATCGAAGGTCGACAAGAGCTCGTCGAGGACGGTGACCACTTCATTCTGCAGGTAGGCGCCGATGGACGCTCGAAGCGTCGCGCCGTCGACCCCCGTGATGGCGTCTGCCACGGCGGGCTCGAGGAGCGACGCGAGGGTGGGATCACTGGCGGGGAAGTCGACGATGACAGTGCCGACCGAGACGTCGTTGACCGAATCCGGCCGCGCCACGAGCATCCCCTCGGTGGTGTCGAGCTCGAGCCGGATGTTCTGGTCGACGGTCACCTCGGTGATGGTCAGCGTGCCGACTTCGTCGAGGGCGACATCCGAATCGCTACAGCTGACCAATCGAATCGGCAGCGTGACGTCATGGGCGGTCGCGACATGTTGCAGATAGCCGTCCTGGGGGATCAAACGACTCGGGGTGATC
>JAFDCW010000249.1:3138-9816 GCA_019312705.1 Deltaproteobacteria bacterium | reverse complement strand
AGTCCAAGACCGGGGTCCCGCCGTCGGGGTTGCAGGCCACCACGGAGAGCGAGCTGAAAATTACGAGGATACTGAGGAAAGAAAAGTTTCGGCGTGCCATCGGGGCAGCATAGCGCAGCCCTTGGCCCTCGCGAACCGCCGGACTGCCTCAAACGTCCGCAGGGCCGCCGGCGGGACGGGTCGCTTCAAGTTCCGGACCCGACTCCGGATTTTCCGTCGGACTTTCCGCCGGGCCGCCTTCCGGCGGCGCCTGGGGGGGGGCTCCGGCCGTGCCCTCCGGAGTTTCGTTCCGAGTGGCCCGGAGCGTCAGGGCGGCGAGCACCAAGATGGACAGGATCAACACCGCCCAGAGCAGCCAAGCCTCGAGGTGTAGCGGCTGCCTTGGGGGCAGATAGTCGGAGTTGCTCAGGAGGGGGCCCGGCTGGGCGTCGGCGGCGGGGACCGAGAGCATGAGCTCCCGGGCCCGGCGCACCTCGTAGGTGGGCGCCGGCACCTCGGGGCTGCCGAGCAACAACCGATACTCTCCGGTCGGCGCGGCGACGTAGAGGTCGGGGACCGGGACTCCGGCGACGATCTCGAGATCGGGCAGGGGCGCGTCCCCGCCGTCGTGCACGACGAGGCGTAGGCGCTGGGTCCTCACACCTTGGATCGCGATGAGAAGTTCGTCGTCGCTCTCGGGGCGCCTCGAGAGGCGGCCCCGGCTGAGCTCCTCTTCGGGCTCTTCGCCGATCTGCCCGTAGAGCACAAAGTCCCGATCGACAAAGGCCGCGGTCGTTCGGATGGTGACGCGGTCCACGGGGACGTCGCGGGCAGCGAACACGGCCTCATATTCGCTGCCGTCCTCGTGGGCCTCGCGGTCGGGGTACCGAGCGACGTCCTCGATGGCGGCGTCCCCTTCGACCAGGTAGGGCCATTGATGGCCCGCGAGGTCGGCGACGCGCAGGTCACTGAGGGTCGCCTCGAGGGCCGCGAGGTCCTCGGCCGTCAATCGGACCCGGGACAGCCCCTCGATGCCGGGGTCGAGGGGCAGCGAGCGCGACCTCAGATATTTGAATGACTCGACGTCGGCTCCGGGATGCATGGCCCAACCCAGGGCCGGACGGTGGTCGTAGGTTGGGTTGGGGCGGGGCGGAGAGACGTCCGCCTGCGGCAGTTCGTGACGGGCGAGGTCCCGCCCGAGGGCGGTCCGAGCGAGGCGCTGGAGGTCGTACCTCGGGGGCCGAAGCCGTCCGCCACCGAAGCGCAGGATGGCGTCGCCTTCGAGGTGCGCGATGAGGATCGGTTGTTCGATGACCGCCGTGACCCGCAGGTCGGAAAGCGCCTGGGCGTCTCCGTCGGCGACGCGTACCTGGAGGAGGTCGCCCCGGGCGGGTCCGAGGCGCATGTCGAGTTCGCCCGCCCTCTCGAGCTCGGGGATGCGGTAGATGACACCGTTCCCGAGGTCGCGAGCCTCGCTCCCGGGCCCGAGGTCCCGGACTTGCACGCGCCGGTGGAAGGTTGCCGTCGACGTCTGGAACTGGAGCTTCGAGGGCACGAGGCCCCGGGGGCGTCGAAACGTCAGCACGGTTTCGCCTCCGTCGTGATCGACGCTCTCGATGGTGAGGGGGACGTCGACGGTCGGCGCACTGACCCGGGGGCGCGTTGCCATCGCGGAGAGAATCGGCGTGAGGTAGCCCTCGCCCTCGCCCTCGAAGGTCACCGAGAATTTCCCGGCCCTTACGCCGACGGGCATGGTCAGCCGTTGCCGGAGCGGCCCCAAGAAGCGAAATACCGTCCCCTCGCCCCGCTGGATGGGGGCCCCGCCGTCGACGACCTCGAAGACGGTGTAGCGCCGGGTCAGTTCCTGTTGGTCGGTGGCCACCACGATGTCCCAGCCGGTCGCGTCCGCGGGTACCGGCGGAAGATTGACGACGAAGCTCTCATGGTAGGTCGGGCGCTGGAACTCGGTCTCCCGGAGCTCCTGCGTCGCCTCGGTGGGAACGAGGGACACGGCGGCGACAGTGGGGCGCACCGGCATGGCGGCCGCGAGCAGCCATGGGACCTCGTTGCCGGCTGCGTCGAAGAGGCGCACGTCCCGGAGGTCCGGATGACTCTCACTGAGCACGCGGGCACCGAGGGGGATCTGGTGGAGACCGGCGGCGCCGATGCGCACCGCGGCTTCCCGGGGAAGCAGCGAGGCGGTGTCACCGGCGCCCGGAGCCTGGGCCGCCGCGGGCGTGGGCAGCGTTCCGAAGGTCGACAGCATCAATGCCAGCGATAGAAGCAGTCCTGTGGTTGTCGCTGTGTTTCGGTCGGTCATCACTTGCTCACTCCCTTCGGCGGTGTCCGGAAGACGAAGCGTTGATAGGCGAGGGAGACGATGATGAGGGACATCGCCAGGCCCACCAGAGACGCCACACGGTAGAGATCCTCGAGGTGGCTCAGGTCGTAGAGGAAAACCTTCGCCGCCGTCAGTAAGAAGAGGGCGAGGCTCATCGCCCGGAGACCCGTCGAGCGAATGCCGACGCCGAGGGCAAGCAGACTCAGACCGTAGAGCGTCCAGACCAAGGACGTCGTGAGATCCCGGGCCATCATGTGATCCGTCGGGATGGTGAGCGAAGGCCCGTTCCCGAAGACGTCGAACACGACGAGGTTCAGGTAGACGAAGATGACGACGATGGCCGCGATGGCCGCGCCCCGGGCCGGGATGCGGTGCTGGGGGTTGAAGAAGGAGCGCTCCCAGGATGTCATCAGGCGGGGGCCGTGGCGCCACATGATGAAGTGGGCGGCGATGAGGCACGCAGCTGGGACGAGGAAGGTGTAGCTGAGCCAGACCACCCCCGGGAGTTCGGCGCGCAGGTGGTAGTCGAGGAGGTAGGGGTTGGCGACGAGACGCACGGTGACCACCGTGAGCAGGCCAACGCCAATGTACTTGAGGCCGGGGTGTTCGAGGCGGACGTAGAGGCCGATGAGGGCCGCGCCTTCGAGGGCCCAGGCGACGGTGATCCACTCCCGGTCGAGCTGGAGCGGGATGGCGAGGGTCACGAAGCCCGCGACGATGGCGGCGAACCACACGATCGAGACGCGTCGGGCGGGCTCAGCCGCCGGGAGTTGGCCCTTGGCCAGGACGAGCGCCCCGAGGGCGGCTGCCGCGAGGCCGAGGGGCAGGACGCCGACCGCCGAGTCCCCGAAGGTGACGTCGAAGGTGTGGTACAGGGCGAGGAAGAAGAGCGGGCCGGCGACGGCTGCGGCCCGGTGCGCCCAGGGGTCTCGCAGCAAACGCGGGGACAGATGGGGCGCGGCGAGGGCGAGCAAGAACGCGGCGACGGTGCCGCCGAAGACCAGGGCTCCCTGTTGGCCGGCGAGGCGCGGGTCGCCGGCGATGATGCTGAGCACAATCGCTGCGACGAAGTGCAGCGCGAAGAGCCAGCCGCCGTGCAGCCGGGCCGCGTTGAGGCTGCCGACGAGCTGAAAGAGCAGGGCGCCGGCGACCAGGGCGACGAGCGGTAGGCCGGTGCTTTCGGGGCTGACGCCGAATGCGAAGAAGACGATGAGCACGGCGAGGATCGCGCCGATGGTCGCGTGCTTTTGGAGCGGCTCCGGGAGCAGGCGGGGGATGCGCGGGACAAAGGAGAAGACAGTCACGGCGCCGAGCAATATCGCGAGCAGGGTCGTCACCGACGGGTCGGTCGCCTCGAGGCCTCGCAGGTGGGCGATGGGAGCCCGGCCGACAGAGTAGATGGCGAGGGCGAGGGCCGTGCCGATTGGGGCGACGACGACTAGGAGCGACCGGCCGGGGAAGGTCCCCTGGCGATAGATGAGCGCGCTCGAGAGGGCCCACCCGGCCAGCCACGGATAGAGGCTCACGGTGGGGGTAGCGACGGCGGCGAGGGCGGTGAGCCCGAGGGGCGCGGCGGCGGTGAGCAGGGCGCCGAGGCCGAGCTCGACGGAGCGTGTCGGGTCGCGCTCGAGGGCGACCTGGTAGAGCACAGCGAGGAGGGCGCCGAAGCCGACCACCTCGAGTACCCCGAGGAGCGTCGACGGCGTTTGGCCGGTGAGGAAGACCGCGAGCACGCCGACCGAGGCGGCGGCAGCGACGAGGCCGAGGACCGGCAGGCCTTCCCGGTGTGCGACGAAGAGGGCCCCCGCCGAGAGCATCAACAGGAGACCGCCGGTCGGATAGAACCACGGCCCGAGGTTGGCGTCTGCGGCGAAGAAGAGCGCGAAGGCGAAGGGCGCGAGGACCGCGAGTGCGCGGGTGAGGCGCATGACGACGGCGCCCTTGGCGGGTTTGCCGTCCCCGTCCCGAGCGTCCTTTCCGGCGGGGACGAAGGCGAAGAGCACTCCGAATACCGCGAGGACCCCGATGCCGAGGAAGATGCGGTCCGGGCCCATCTTCGCGAAGATCCAGGTCATCTGGTAGAGGGTCGTGCCGCCGAGGCCTAGGAGCGCGAGGGCCGGCCACCGGCGTCGGTGAGCGACGAAGAGCAGGGCGCCGTCGAGGAGCAGCAGGTAGCTGAAAAGGGCGATGGGCCGGTCGCTCCCGGTGGACAGGAGCGTCGGCGTGGCGAAGCCCCCGAGGAGGCCGAGGACGGCGATGGGCAGCGCCTTGTGTCGGACGGAGAGCGCGCAGGCGAGAGCGGTCACGGCGGCCATGAGGCCGAAGCCCACGGGGATGGGGACGAGGTCGTAGCGGGCCGCGGCGGCCCAGAACGAGAGATAGAGGATGGCGACGCCGGCGCCACCGACCCAGTCAGCGAGAACGGCGTAGCGCTTCCGGAGGGGCAGCTCGGACGCGATGATGCAGCCGGTGCCCAGGGCCGTGCCGAGGACCACCCGGAGCGTCGTCGTGAGCAGACCGTGGTCGACGGAGTACTTGAAGAAGTAGAGCCCTGCGATGACCAGGACCAGGGCGCCGGCGGCCGCAGCGCCGCGCACACCGAGCCACTGCTCCCAGTTGATCGGCTCTTTGGGCGTCGGGGGATCTTGCGGTGTCGGGGGCTGGCCGGGGGGCTGGCCGGGCGGAGGGGCGCCGGGGGCGGCGGGTGCAGGGCGGACGGCTTCGGCCGTGGGAACGGCCACGGAAGCGGGAGCGGGAGCGGGAGCAGGAGCGGGAGCGGTAGCGGGAGCGGGAGCGGGAGCGGAAACGGAAACGGAAACGGAAACGGGAGCGGAAACGGGAACGGGAACGGGAACGGGAACGGGAACGGGAACGGGAACGGGAACGGGAACGGGAACGGTGTCGGAAACGGCGTCGGACACGGAAACGGTGTCGGCAACGGGAACGGAAGCGGCGTCGGAAGCGGCGTCGGAAACCGCCACGCTCCCTCGCTCCGCCGTCACCTCCGCGGCTGCCGTGGCCGGCCGCGCGACCACAATGTCGTCGACCGCGTGCACGGCTGCTGCTCCAACGTGCACGGCGCCGGACGTAGCGGTCCGCTCGGGGACAGTCTGCTCACTGGCTGCTTGCGCCGGCGGTTGGCTCTCGGCCGGGTCGACGAATCCGACGACCTGGCCGCGCTCGCGGGCTTCCTGCTCGGCGGCCAGGCGCGCGTTGGCCCAGGCTTCGAGGGCGACGAGGCGCTCGACGGCCTGGGCGCCCTGGGAACGTAGGAGGGCGAGCTCCTCTTCGAGGGCGGCGCTGCGTGCCTCGAAGGCGGTCTTCTGAAAAACGACGCGGACGAGCGCCACGAGGCCGATCAAACAGATCAGGGGGACCCCGAGGAAAATCAGCGCGATGACTAGCTCTTCCATCAACCCTCCGTAGGCGACCGAAGGAGCATCACCCGTGCCACGCCGATGTGGGCACAGGAAATTGGGGTTTTAGCCTATTGGCGCTCTTCGGGTGGGCACTGAGTGCTCACGGGTCACGGCATGGCGAGCACGGCGTGCTCACTGCCCTTGGCGGCGGCCTCGGCGATAATACCAGGGCGCTCCTTCGGAACCGCTCTCGGATTCCGCGCCCGATTCGGGTTCCGGCTCGCCTTCGGGGGTCGGGTCGCCTTCGGGCTCCGCGGTCGTTTCGGCTTCGCGCGTCGGTTCCGGCTCCGGCTCCGCTTCGGGGGCCTGTTCGGCCTCGGGGGCCTGTTCGGCCTCGGGGGTCTGTTCGGCCTCTGTCGGTGGCGGCGCCTCTTGCTCGGCCTCTCGGGCGGCCCGCGCCCGCGGCCCACCGTCGAGATTCCAGCGCATGCCGATGCCGAACTGATTGGCGTTCATCGCGTAGGTGCCGTTGCCGACGTAGACCGGCCCGTCGGTTCCGGGCGCCCCTTCGACCGGCCCGGGGCGAATGGGATTGGTCTGGGGTACCTGGCTGGTCGTTACCTCCCGGTCGAAGACGAAGACGTGGCCGTAGCTGGCGTCGAGGAAGAAGCCGTCGACGATCTCCCAGCCCACCCCTACGCCGAGGATCACCTTGCCGCTGTCGAGAGTGAGGGGGGTGAGCATCTCGTCGCTGAACCCGCTGGTCTCGAAGTTGATCCCGGTGCGCACTGTGACCCGTTGGTCCTGATCGACCGCGAGGGCCCCCCCGAGGCGCAAGCTGAGCACGTTGTTCATGTTGCGCGGGACTTCGATCTTGCCGACGCGGTAGTCGCCGATGGCGGTGACGTTGCGCACGACGATGTCCTGCGGTGTGACCGTGAGGTCCTTCTGGACTCCCCAGCCTTCGATGACGGTGTCGAACTCGACGCGCAGCCTATC
>JAFDCW010000249.1:0-3100 GCA_019312705.1 Deltaproteobacteria bacterium | reverse complement strand
CTATCTATCGGGCGGACCTCGATGCCCAGGCGTAGAATCCAGGGCATCCAGAGGTTGACGTCGGCCTGGTCACCCTCGACGTAGGCGCCGTCGAAGATGGCTGCTTCGGGCATGCGGACCTTCAGGGTGGCCGTGCCGCCGAGGGTGTGGGGGAGTTGGAAGCTCGCCCCGACGCGCACCGGCCCCGCGACGTAGGTCGCCCCGAAGGTCGCGAAGACCGAAAAGAGCGGCAGGTTCATCTGGCTCTGGGCGTCCCACTCGGGGTTTTCGGGGAAGGTGCAGAGGACCCGGTCGCAGGAGCTCAGGGCGGTCTCGGTCGTCAGGTTGCCCACCACGAACTGCACGTCGGCGCCGATGGAGAGCTCGGGGATGGGTCGCCAGGCGGCCCCGGCGGCGATGTGCACGGCGGCGCTGCCGTCGACGTTGTAGAGCGAGTAGCGCTGGGGCGCGGGTTGGTCGACGCCAGAGACGCTGACGGACTTGGGCCACCGGAGGGGGATCAAGTTGGGTGCGAAGATGCCGAGGCCGAAGCCCCAGTCTTCGAGGCCGAAGTCATTGGTGACCGCGAGCATCGGGATGGGGATCGGTGGCGCGTCGAGGGAGACCGTCGGCAAGACGTTGCCGCCGCTGTCGACGCGGGTGAAGTCGGACTCCAGGAGCGTCAAAGACAGGTCGAGGAAGATTTGGTCGCCCGCGAAGGCGAGGCCCGCCGGGTTGTACCAGAGCGCCTGGGCGTCATCGACGCCGGCGACGAAGGCGTAACCGCGGCTCATGGGCCGCACTCCGCGGTCGGTGAAGTACATGCCCCCCGCCGCCGCCGAGGAGGCGATGGAGAGGATGGGCAACATGACGAATACAACGGCGAGGGCCCGGCGGAGGCGCACTAGCGTGTTCCGTTCCTGGTCTGGATGATGCTGTAGAGCCGCTCCATGCCGCGGGATTGGCTGCTCATCATGTCGGCGCTGCGCGACATGAGCACTTCGTAGTCTGTATAGTCGAAGCGGGTGCCGGCGTTGGGCGCCGCGCGGTTCACCTCGGCCAATACGTCGGTGAGGATTTCGAGCTGGGTCTGCTCCTCGCCGGGGCTCAGCTGGACCAGGTTCTGGATGACCTTGGTGAGGGTCCGACGGTCGTCGATGACGTTCGACTCGCGGATTAGGTTGAGGCCGCCGTCGACGGCGCTCTCGTCGAGGACCAGGGTGCCACCCTCGGCGACGACGGTGTTCACGTTGCCGGCGACGCCCTCGGCGAGGGCCCGGAGCAGGGGCACCATGTTGCGGTCGTCCTCGAGGACCATGAGCATGTCCGCTCCGGCGTAGAGGGTCGCGTCGAAGGCGTCGTTGTCGGCGCCTTCGTCCATGAGGTAGGCGATCATCTGGGACATCTCGGCCCGGGCCGGGTCGTCGGTCTGGATCGCGTCGGCGAAGCGGATGGCGCTCGCCCCGATCGGGCCGGTCAGCGCGTCTGCGGCGTCGTCGTCGAGGGCCCGGGCCCACTCGGTCAGGTCCCCCGCGTCGCGATGGGCGGCAACCCGCTCTCGGAGGAACGAGAGCACGATGCGCATCACGGCGAGGGCCCGCGTGTTTTCGAAGCGGTATCCGTCGCCGCTCGGCACGACGCCCAGGAACTGGTCCACGAGATTGCTGCGCGCGTCGAGCCAGGGACCGTGGCGGTCCGGTGCCGCCGCGAAGGCGTCGTCCATGCCGGCCAGGGCGTCGAGGACCTGGTAGATCGGGGACGCCAGGACGGTCCGGGAGCCGTCGTTGATCACGGACTCGGCGCTCCCGTCGCGGTGGGCGATGCCGGGGCTGCGCTCGGGGTCGACGAGGACCTCGGTCGCGGCGGCGAGGGCAGCGATGCCGTCGACCCCGGGGCGCACCTCGATGCCCTCGAGGACCTTGGTGAGCTGGTGCAGGCGCATCATGAACTCGCCGTCGGCGAAGAGGTCCGCGACGTTTTCTTCGTAGCTGACGCCGCTCGACTGGCGCGTGTAGAAGCGCCGCGTGGGGTCGTCGCTCTGGGAGGTGTCCGCCGCAGGAGACGGCCAGTGGAGATGAAGGGCCGAGATGAATTCCGCGAAGATGAAGCGTCGGCCGGTGGTCCCCGGGGTGATGCCCGGCCCGGTTCGGCGGGTGTCGTAGTCGTCGAAGGCCAGGAGCATCGGCTTCATCGTGTCGTAGAAGGTGAGCCTGGCGGGCGTGAAGCCGTCGGTGAAGCGGAACTCCCGCTCCCACGCGAAGATGGTGGCCTGGTGCACGCCCTCGATGTCGACGTTGTCGCGGGTCTGGGGCGGGTCCATGATGTTCTGGAGGAAGTCGTTGCGCGGCGCGAAGACCAGCCGGGCGAGGGCCTCGGGGGTTGGCCGTGTCGTCAGACCGTCGATGCCGGTCTGGCTCTCGAGCAGGTCGTCCACGGTGATGATGCCGGAGACGAGGTCGAGGAGGTCGTTGAGGGTGTCGTCCTTGAGGTCGAGCTCGGCGCGGCCGATGATGGCCAGGGCAAACATCTCGGCGACGTCCTCGACCTCGAGGAGCTCGCACTCGGCGTAGCTGCCCGTGAGGGGCCAGCTCACCGGGCCGATGACCAGTCGGGCCCCTTCCTTGTTGCAGATCTTCACGCCGGAGAGGTCGTGGATGAGGGCCAGGGAACGCTGAAAAAGGCTCTGGTTGCCCATCACGTCGGGGCGACTCCGGTCGACCCGGTCGGTGAAGGTCGCGTCGCTGCGCACGCGGTTGATGTCCGACGGGTCGTAACTGATCCGGTCGCGGTGGCGCATCATCTCGCCGTAGATCGTGCCGAGGCGTGCAGCCCGGGGGTCCGCGAAGGAGCGCAGCACGCCATCGAGGAGGCCGGGCTCCTTGGCTATCCAGGTGACGGCCTGGAGTACGTCGTCCCAGAAGATGCTGTCCGCTTCGAGGGCCGCGTCACGCATGTCGGACTGGCGGTCGCCAAAGTGGGCGGCCTCGATGAGGGCCGCGAGCTCGGGTTGGTGGTCACGGAGCAGAATCTCGGTGACCGCGAGGGCGTCGTCGGTCTCGGGGCGGGCGAGCAGCGGTCCGGTCGCGTGCAAGAGATCGAAGAGCGAACTCGCCGTCGGGTC
>JAFDCW010000248.1 GCA_019312705.1 Deltaproteobacteria bacterium | reverse complement strand
ACCTCGGCCTGTCGTCTTTCGGCGGCTTCGTGGGTGCCATCCTCGGGCTGCTCATCTGGCGTTGGCGCCGAAAGATCAGCCTCATCGCGGTAGGCGAAGCCGCGACCTTCGGTTTCCCCTTCGGGTGGTTCTTCGGCCGCATCGGCTGCTTCATCACCCACGACCACCCTGGCAAGGTCACGGACTTCTTCCTGGCCGTCGACAACTACCAGTTCGGCACGCCCCGCGAGTACATCGACAACGTCCCGGTCTTCGACGCCCGCCACGACCTCGGTCTCTACGAAGTCTTCTGGAGCGGCGCGGTGATCCTGCTCTTCCTCTACCTCGCCAAGACGAAGCCCCGGCGCCCCCAGGGCACCTACATGGTGCTCTTGCCGCTGCTCTACGCTCCGGTGCGTTTCCCCCTCGACTACCTGCGTGTGGACGACGCCACGTACTACGGGCTCACCCCCGGCCAATGGGGCGCGGTCGCCCTCTTCGGCATCGGCATGTACGTGCTCTGGTACATCCGCACCCACCCCGAGGCCACCATCCCGAAGCACGCCCAGTGGCCGCCGCCGGACGAGGATTCGGGAAAGCCCGACAAGCAGGCGAGCGACGGCCGAAAAAAGCGGACCGGCAACAGAAAGTCCACCAAGTCCGCCAAGTCCACCAAGAAGAAGAGCGCCCGAACGTAACCGGGCCTGCCCAGGCCCCCTGACCTTCGCCCCGGCGCTGCTACACTAGATGGGCGATGTCGTCCGAGGTCAGGGCGGCAACCCTTGCCGCCGTCGCGTCCCTGGCATTGCACCTGACGCTGGTGCTCGTCCTCCTGCGCCTTCCGGCAGCGCCCCTCGAGGCCCATTGGGTCGAGTTCGACAACAGCGAGGGAGTGGGACCGTTCGCCGAAGCCCCGAATCCGGCGGTCTCAGGCGATGCGAACTCGGTTCCCGACCGGCTGCTCCCGGGCGGCGGCGCATCACGTCAGAACATCGACGCAGCGAACCGCGGCGAAGGCGGAGACCGCGCCGGCGCCGACCAGGTCATCTTGCTGCTGCCCCGGGCCGACGGGGTGACACTCCAGGATAGCCCTCGAACGAGCAACGATGGCGCCCAGACCCAGCGCATCCGCACAGCGAGCTCCCGCGCCACTCGGGAAGACCGCCGCGCCACCCCGCACCCCCACGACCAGCCATTCCTCGCGAGCGGCTCCGGAACGCACCCGGAGCGCCGCCCCGTCAGCGCCGAGGATGCGGCGCCGGGGGCGAGGTCGGTGGCGGCCCCGACGACCGAGGGGGCGAGGGATAGTTCCGGAGCCTTGGTGGCCGGGACGCGTGCGACCGCCGGAGCCCGCGGCGTCACCGCCGGCGGAGATGACGACGCCGAAGAGAGTCGGCCCGGCCCCGTCGCGGCGACGACACCCGCCCAGACGGGCAGCGATACGACCTCCCCGGGACGAGGCATCGCCGGCGGACGAGGAGATCGCAACCGAGAGGCTGCCCGCGTTGCCCACGGTCGCCCGGCCGTCGATGAAGGGCCCGCCGCGACCAACGCCAATACGAGGGATGCGCGCGTGCGGGACAACCGAGATGCCGAACTCCTCGCCGCGCAGATGGTCGAGTCGTGGGTAGAGTCGAGCCGACGGTCAGGCGCCGTGGTGGGCGAGGGCCGCGGCGGGGTCGGGGGCGGTGGAGCGCCCGGCGCGGGCGGCAGCGCGGGCACTGGCGGCCGGGCCCGATCCCATCAGCCCGGACCGGGGCGCCACGGTTCCCTCGACACCTCGGACGGCCGTTACCACCGGTGGTACCTCGCCCTCGAGCGCAGAGTGCGGTCGCGTCTCACGTTTCCCCGGGCGCGAATGGTCGCCATGGACCAGGGCTTGTCGGTCGTGCGTTTCGTCGTGAACCCCAACGGCACCATCGTCGGCCGCCCGAGCCTCGTCCGGTCGAGCGGCTTCGACGACTTCGACGCGGCGGCGGTGGCCGCGATCGTGGAGGCCGCGCCATTTGCGCCCTTGCCGCCGGAGCTCTCCGCGGGCGTCGAGCGTCACGCCGTACGCATGGCCGTGGAGCACTCGAATCCGATGGTGCGGTAGCCAGTAGGAAGGCGAAAGGGCGACGCCAGTCCCGGGATTCGCTGGATACTCGTGAAGGCGATGGCGCTGCGGCGGAGCGTGCTACGATCCGTCGGCGAACTTATGGCTCAACTTGATACCACCCCTCCCCTCTGCTTGGTGGCAGTTGCTCTTCTCTTCCTGGCGCCGGCATTTGGCTGTGCGCAAAGTTCCGCCGCAATCGAGAGTATTGCGCCGCAAGATGTCGCGGTCCTCGAAACGCTGCGGGTGCCGCTGCGCGTGAATGACGGGAATCCGTCCCTCGGGTGGGGGTTCGTTGCCCCCGAGCTGCCGGGCTTCGAACGGACGGCGAGTATCAGCGGCAATGGCACTGGCGGGCAGTTTCAGTGGTCGCCCCTGGCGAGCCACGTGGGCACGCATGAGATCGAGATCCAGCTGCTCAACGGGGACAGCGTGGTGCACGCGCGCAATCTGGTGGTGACGGTGAGGCCCGCGTCGGATGCGGCGCCAATCTTCATCAGCCCGGGGGCCGGACGTACCTACGACCTCGAGCGGGACCCTTGCGTGAAGTTCGACGTCGAGGTGAGGGACGAGGACACGCCCAACGTGACCATCCGAACCCGCGGGACGTTGCCTGAGGGAGCTGTCCTGACGACGACGGGATCCAAGCAGGCCGAGTTCGAGTGGTGTCCCGAACCGGACCAGGTCGGGGCGACGGAGAGATGGACCATTGCCCTCGAGGCCGACGACATGAGCCACGAGCCGACCGCGCTGAACTTCGTGATCGTTCTCCGGAGCGGCACCAAGGACGGGTGCCCCGGCGCCGCACCGACCATCGATGTGCTTGCGCCGAGCGAAGGGGCGCGGGTCGAGAACCGGGGCGGGTACCTGGTCGAAGCACGGGTCGACGACGACATGGGTCTCCGCGATGCCCCTCTGCTCTACTACTCGACGGCGATGCCCGATGACCCGACGAAGCCGGACATCACGGAGTTCGAGCAGCTGCCCTTCAGCGACGGCGCGGACGGGAGCTTCCGGGCCCGGGTGCCCAACCTCGGCCTCGACGAGGGGGAGGAGCTGGTGGTCTTCTTCCTGGTGAGCGCCACGGACAACGACGACCCCAGGGGCACGCTCTGCGATCACCGCATCGACAGCCCCCTGGTCAGGTTCACCGCCCTCGGCGGAAGCAGCGCCGGGGGTCTCGCGACCTGCGAGACTTGCACGAGCAGCTCGGATTGCGAATCGGGGCTCTGCGCGACCGCAGCGACGGGAGCACGCTGCATCCCGCGTTGCGACGGCGGTGAGAGCTGCGCCGAAGGCACCTGCGGCAGTCGGACCTCCGTCGCGGGCGGCATCGGCCAGGGCTGCGGGCCCGTCAGCGCCCTATGTGACGGCACCGGGGGCGGTTCTGGCTCTTGTATCGACGACGGCTACGAAGAGAACGACTCCATCGGTGCAGCGACCGCGTCGGTGCCTTCGTTCAGCGACGGGCAAATCTGCACGGGCGACGATGACTACTACCGAATCACAGCATCGACCGGTACCGACGTGACGGTCACCGTCGACGGCTTCATCCACTCCGAAGGCGACCTCGACCTCCAGCTCCTGAGCCGCACCGGGACCATCTTGGCCTCGAGTGCCGGGGTCACGAACAGCGAGAGTGTGAGCTACTGCGTGCCTTCGGCGGACGAAGTCTTCGCCCGAGTTGAGGGCTTCCTGGGCGACGAAAACTCGTATTCGATGCGGGTGAGTACGGCTCCGGGGACATGTTGCCTCGACGACGCGGGTGAAGACGACGACACCCGCGCGACGGCTCGGGTGCTCTCGGGCACCAGCTTCGACGGCACGGTCTGTCCGAGCGACGACGACTACGTTCGCTTCACCGTGACGGAGCCCACCGGCGTCTCCGTGAGCATCGTCTTCGACAACATCGCGGCGGACCTCGACCTCGAACTCTACGGCCCGAGTGGGACCGTCGTCGGCTCGAGCCGGGGCATCTCGGACACCGAGACGGTCGACATGGACCTCTTCGAAACGGGCACCTACACGGCGCGGGTCTACGGCTTCGGCACCGACTTCGGCGACTACCTCGGCGAGGTTCGTTTCACTAGCTTCAGCGGCTGTCTGGGTTCGAGTGAGTGCACCAGCGGCGAGGTCTGCGACGAGGGGGCCTGCCGGTCCGACGCCTGCACCGGCGATACCGACTGCCCGACCAACCACATCTGTCCACCGCCCGGACCGACCGCGCCGGTGAGCCATTGCGGCGAGATGTGCGGCCTCAACACCGAGTGCAAGGTCGCCGAGTCATGCAAGTGGTTCGAGGCCGGCCGCTATTGCGGCGCCCGGGGCGCGGGGGGACACGGCGACGCCTGCGGGACCATCGGTGACTGCGGCGGCCAGCGCACCTGCGTCGCATGGCCCGGCGGGTACTGCGCCCGGGTCGGTTGCACGAGCAACGCCGACTGTGGAACCGGCACCTACTGCGTCGAAGAAGACGGCGTGAACGTCTGCGCCGTCGACTGCTGGAGCGCCGACGAAGTGTGTCGCCTTTCCGCGGGGTACCGATGCGGCGTGCGCACCGACCTCGACACCTACGCACAATTCGTATGCATTCCCACCTGACACGGAGCTCCATTCTCGCGGTCGTTCTCAGCTTGGCCCTCAGCTCGGCCCTGGGCTGCAAAACCGACCCTCCCCCCACGACGCTCGATGAGCGCCCGGAGATCCTCGACATCGAGGCCCCGGCGCCGGTCCTCGAAGGCAGCCTGCTTCGCGTCACCGGGTTTCGTTTCGAGGCCCTGGGCCGGGACCCCTACCTGGTGGTCGATGGCTCCTCCGGCGGCGACGACCTGCCCCTCGAGTCGGTCGGCGGCCCCGGCGAAGTGTTCTTCAAAGTGACAGCTGCGCTGGTCGCGAGCCTCGGTGCTGGCACGAGCTCGGTCGAGGCGGTGGTCCACGGCGACGCGGGGGTGTCGGTGCCCTTCCCGTTCTCCCTCGAAGTAGCGACCACGATGGACGTCGACCTCAACGACGCTCCGTCGGGCATCGTGCACTACAACGACGAAGGCATCCTCCGCGGCGCCGGCTTCATCGGGCCAACCGAGGGCACCGTCACCGCCCACTTCACCGGGACCTTCACCGAAGACGGGGGCTCGTCACTCCCCGTCGACGCATCGATTCCTGTACTGCCCGCAGAACGGACCGCCCGTGACCGCGGCGTCGTACGCCTGACAACGGCCCTCGGCAACGTGCACCCAGGCGTCTTCGACGGGACGGTGACCCTCGAATCCAGCCTCGTCGGGGGCAGCCGAAGTACATCGAGGGCCGAAGCGGTGTCGTTGAGTTTCGACGGGCCCGAGCTCTTCTCGATCGCTCCCGACGTCGTATCCCTCGAGCAGCTGGTCTTCGTCTCCGGGGCGGGCTTCATCGGGGGCCCGGACGAGCTCGACGAGGCGACCATCATCCGCCTCGCCGGAGAGTTCGACCCCGAAGACGGCGCCGCCGGTTCTTTCGACGAAGAGTTGGTGATGAGCTGGGTGTCCGGGTCGACGATGATCGCCACCATTCACGCCGTGGAGCGAAGCAACCAGCTCATCTCCCAGCTCTTCCGCGCCCGCCGCGGCACCTTCACCGGTACCGCGACCCCGATCGTGATCAAGGGATCCGACATGGAGGTTGGACCCTCGGTGCCCTTCAGCTTCACCCTCGGTCAGGTTACGCAGGTGGTATTCATGCGTTTCCTCCCCGGCTTCTACACGAGCCTGCCCTTCTTCGGCCTCGAGGCCGCCGCGGGCGAGATCGAACCGCTCGTCGCGTCCCGCATCGAGTCCATCTATAGCGACTGGAACGTCGACATCCGCCTCACGGTCCCGGTGGACTTTTCGCCCAACGGCTACGCGACGGTCGAGGTAGGCGGCCCCGACCCGAACGGCATCGGCCTCTTCGGCTACGACAATACCCCCGGCAAAGACATCAACAACGTGCGGCTCGCAGACAAGGTCGGTGGCGCCAACGCCGAGACCCAGGAAGACGGCTACCAAGGCTACGGCGGGGTCTTCGTCGAGTCGATGCTCTACTTCTCGTCTCATCCCGACCTCGGGATCCCGGCCCCCGGGAACCGCCCGGACCCAGACCCGCTCTTCGACGAGATCTTCGATCCGGTGCGAAGGGGCCAGCCGGCGACCCTCGGCGAGATCCGCGGCGAGGGCGACGGCGACCGGGTCAACGCCGTGCGCCGAGCCCTCGAAGCGCTGGCGTCGATGGTCGGCGAGACGACGGCCCACGAGCTCGGCCACAGCTTCGGCCTCGCCGAGCCCTTTGGGCCGCCAACGGTCTTTCACAACAGCTTCGACAGCGAGGGCTGCCTGATGGACAACGGCGGCAACCGCCCCATCGGCGAACGAACCGCGCAACCCGGTTTCACCGCGACCCACCTGTGCCACTCGGCGCCGGGGTACTTGGACGGACTCCTGGGAGACTAGCGACCGGGAACGGGAACGCCTCCGGCGCGCTGCCGCCTCGGGCCGCCTACGCGGCGCCTTCTTGTCAGGGGGAACGGGAGCGGGACTACCGGCGCGGCACTACCGGCGCGGCACTACCGGCGCGGCACTACCGGGCCCATAGGCAATTCGCATAGCTCTCATACAAACCATTTAGTTACGCCATTGCTCCTGGCTGGTCATCTTGAACTGCGAACTTCAGGAGGTCTTCAGCATGGCGCACCGACTCTTTCATTCCTTGGTCTTCTCGAGCGTGATGGTGCTCGAAGGGCTTGGCTGCACAACCAGCCACGTTGCCGAGTTCGAGCCACCGCCTCCCCCCGATCCGCTAGAGCCCGATACCGGGCCTTGGTGGACGGACGCA
>JAFDCW010000247.1 GCA_019312705.1 Deltaproteobacteria bacterium | reverse complement strand
GGTTGAGGCCCCGGGCTTCGAGCTCGGTGGTGAGCTCGTAGAGATCGATGCGCGCCGTGCCCGTCGGGTCCGAGAGCACTTCGACGTGGCCCGCATCGTTGATCGTGAAGTACGGCTCCCCCCAGCCCCGCACCTGATAGGTATTGGCGCTGTCCGCGGGGCTCCAGGGGCCCTTCCCGTCTCCATCCGGCATGTCGGCCGAATGATGGCACGCCGGTTCCCGGTGACCACTCGAAATGGCCAGGCCCCACCAGGCCCCGCGGAACCTCGGGTCCTCAGGGGTTCTTGCGCTCGAGGGTCACGAAACGGACCTCGGGGTCCTCGCCGTCTTCCTCGGCGACCACCTCCCACTCGCTGGGGGGGAAGGGGGGCATGAAAGTATCGCCGTCCACCGTGCGCTTCACCTCCGTGAGGTGGATCCGGGTGGTCTTTGGCAGGGCAGCTTCGTAGACCGAAGCGCCTCCGACGACGAAGGGTGCCGGGTCGCCCTCGCGCGCTAAAGCGATGGCCTCGGCCACCGTGCCAGCGACCTCACAACCCTCGAAGTGGGCATCGGGGCGTCGGGTGATGACGATGTTTCGTCGGTGGGGGAGAGCGCGCCCGATCGACTCGTGGGTCTTGCGCCCCATGATGATCGCGTGGCCCTTCGTGAGGCGCTTGAAGCGCTTGAGGTCTTCGGAGATGTGCCAGGGCAGGGCGTTGTCCTTGCCGATGCAACGGTTCTCGCTCATTGCGACGATGAGCTGGAGCTGCGCCGGGCCCTCGCTCATACCGACACCGCGGCCTTGATGTGCGGATGGGGGTCGTAGCCTTCGAGGGTGAAGTCTTCGTAGCGAAACGCCTCGTGCACGAAGTCGCCGGGAGCGAGACCGGTCACCTGCGCGACCATCATGGTCAAGAGCGCATAGCTGGCGATGTTGAAGGGCACGCCGAGGAACACATCGGCGCTGCGCTGGTAGAGCTGGCACGAGAGCTCTCCGTCCTGAACGTAGAACTGGAAGAGGGTGTGGCACGGGGGCAGAGCGACCTGGTCCGCCTCCTTGGGGTTCCACCCGGTCACGAGGATCCGTCGACTCGCCGGGTTCTCACGGATGGTGGTGATGGCCCGGGCGATCTGGTCGACGCCGTCGCGAGCGTAGACGCCGTCCGGGCCGAGGGTCGCACCGAAGTTGCGCCACTGATGCCCGTAGACCGGGCCGAGGTCCCCGGCTCCGCGTCCGAAGCGGGCCGTCTGCTCGGCGGTCGCCCACTCGTTCCAGATGCGCACCCCGGCCTCCTGGAGCGGCTCGACCCGGGTCTCTCCGCTGAGGAACCAGAACAGCTCGTGGAGAATCGACCGGAGGTGCAGCTTCTTGGTGGTCAGCAGCGGGAAACCCCGGCGCAGGTCGAAGCGCATCTGGTGGCCGAAGAGCCCGAGGGTCCCGGTGCCGGTGCGATCTTCCCGCTCACGCCCCTCCTCGAGGAGGAGCCGGAGCAAGGCTTGGTATTGCGCGTCGACGTGCTGCTTCACGCGGTCTTGGTACAGGCCCCAGCGAGGCCCCGCAAGGGGCAGCGTGGGGGACGCCATTCAGCGGGCGAAGCGCACGCTGAGCGCACCGAGCGACAAGCCGACCTGGCGGCGCTCTGCGTAGGTCGCGGAGGGGGTCAGGGCCGTGAGGGCCGTGGCCAGGCGGCCGACGGCGGTCGTGCGATGGCCGAGGGGGGCGGCGCTTTGATGTCCCGGGTGGCGGCCGGCCAACCGCACATGGGCCCGGAGGCGGGCCGCCGCCTCTTCGCCGTTGCCGTAGCGCACCTGGCGACCGGCGTAGGCGAGGGCCTCGCCGAGGTCCGCCTCGACCGCGTGCCACCCGCCGGCGCCAGCTGCGATCTGTGCCGACGCGCCAAAGGCCATCCAGGACTCCCCGGACGCGGACCGTCGGGCGCCGCCGGCGCGGTAGCTCACCCGGGCCGAAGTGAGGATCCGGGGGTCGGCCCCGGCGGCGACCTGCAAGCGGACGACGATGCGCCGCTCTTCGCCGGCGGCGAGCTTGGGCACCGAGAGCACGACCCGACCGTCCGACGTCGTGGTGCCCGCGTGGCCGTCGAAGACATGCACCACCTCGGCCCCGGCGCCGAAGTCGAGGGAGAGCTCGACGTCGCGGGCGGCGACGCTCGCGTGGGCCTGGAGTTCGGCGGTCAGCGCCGGCGCGAGCTCGGCGGCGTTTCGGGCGAGGTAGTACCCGCCGCGCCCCTCGGCGGCGATGGCGCCCAGCACGTCGGCGTCGAACTGGTCCCCGAGGCCGATGACCGTGGTCCTGCACGCGCGACCCGTGCGCGCGCTCCCGGCCATGGCGGCGAGGCCCTCGGCCCCGAGCTCGCCTTCGTTGGGTACGCCGTCGGAGACGAGGATCACGAGGGAGCGACCCCGGAACGTCGACGGCGCGCGGCGCACCTCGCGGTAGGCGATTTCGAGGCCGGCTTCGATGTTGGTCCCCCCGCCGACGCGGATCCGGTCGAGGGCGCGGCGCGCCAGGTCCCCGTCGCCGACCACGCGGGGGGGCAGCACCTCTTCCCCCCGGGTGCCGTAGGCGACGATGTGAATCCGGTCGGTCGCGGCCAGGCCGGCGACCAGCAGCTTCGCGGCGTCGACGGCCTCGCTCCAGCTGCTCTGCATCGAAGAAGAGCGGTCGAGGATGAGGTGTACGTCGACCGGCGCGCGGGCCTCAGTCGGCCCTGCGCCGCGCACCCGGACCGTGACCCGGGTCTCGCCGCCGTCCCGGGGCAGGGTGTCGTGCTCGACGGTCAGGAAGGCTTCGAGGGCCTCGTCCCCGACAAAACGACCGTCCACCTCGGCGCCGCCGCCGAGCTCGAGGGGCCCACATCGGCGAAGGCGAGCAGCGTGCCGTCGACGTCGAGGCCGCCTTCGAGGAACGCACCGAGGTGGCCGGTCCCCCCAGCGGTCCCCCGCACCCCGGGCCCCCGGCCCGTCGTCGCCGGAGCGCGGCCGGCTGCGGAGGCGTCCAGGGTGACCGGGCCACCGACGACGAGGTGCGCCGAGGCAGTGGCGTTCCCGCTCCCGTTCCCGTTCCCGTTCCCGTTCCCGTTCCCGCTCCCGTTCCCGTTCCCGTTCCCGCTCCCGTTCCCGCTCCCGCTCCCGCTCCCGCTCCCGCTCCCGTTCCCGCTCCCGTTCCCGCTCCCGCTCCCGTTCCCGCTCCCGTTCCCGTTGGCGTAGCCGCCACCCACCACGCCCCCACCGACGTCAACAACGTGACCGCCGCCGTTCGACGCGTCGACGACCTGGTGACCGCCTTCCTCACCGTGGTCGACGACCACCACCGCACCGCCGCTGTGACCGCCGCTATGGCTGCCGTGCGCCGTCGCCGTCGCCGTCGCCGTCGCGATGGCCGTCGCCGAAGCATACGCATCGCCTGCCACGCTCGCCGTGTCCTGGGCGTTGACCGTCCCGTCGATGCGTACAGCTGCTCGGAAGGTCGGGCTCCCGGTCCGCAGCATCACGCCTCCACAGGCTGCCGTGAGCGGGACGAGGAGGACCAGCAAGATCGAGAGGCGTTGGGTGAGCGACGTCATGACCCCTCCTTACCCAACATCCGTGCCACCCGAATTCGCAGGGAAAGTGGCATCTCCCGGCGCGGACCCGCGAACCCCCGTTCACGCGAACTCGGTCGACCGTGAACCCCCTCGAACGGCCCCGTTTATTCAAATATTTATGATGCGAACCGCCGTGAGCACGAGATCGTGGCTCAGCCTCCGTCGAAACAGGCGTCGAGGTCCGCGGTCACGATAGTGGGGAAGTCCGGGCATGCGGCGAGCCGCTCCTCGAGGTTCGAACAGGAGTCGAACGCGGCCGCCGTGCATCCGAGGTCGCGGATGCACTCGACGGTATGATCGAAGGCTGCGGTCTGACACTCGAGACGGCGGCGAGGCGAGCGACTGGCGGACGCAGGGGCATGCTCGCCGCCGCCAGGATGGGGTTCGTGCATCGACTGCCGTGTCGAATCTCATTCTGTCCGTAGTTCATTTCTGCCAGGCTAACCTCAGAGTCGGCAGCATGCCCGGAGTACGTCAATGCGAGTATCACCTTTTGTTTCTTCCCTGTTTCTCATCGCTGCCATCGCCGCCTGTTCGTCCGGCCGCCGAGAGCCCGTGCCAACGGATAGCGGTGGGGGCGTCGATGCGCCGCGACCGACCTGCGGCGAGTGCGCTGGCTGCTGTGATGGAGACACGTGCATCGAACCCGGCACGGACGTCACAGCGTGCGGGCAAGGTGGGACGGCGTGCCAAGCCTGTGCACCAGGAGCGCTCTGCGAGGCTGGGACGTGCACTGGCACGACACCGGGGATTTGCACCGGATGTCTAGACTCGGGCACCTGCGTCACCGGGGCTTTCCCAGATGCCTGCGGACGAGATGGGGCCGCCTGCACCGCGTGCCCGGCCGGCGATGCATTCGTGGCAGGCGCTTGTATTCCTCCTGACCCGGCGTGCAACCCGGCCAACTGCGACGGCTGCTGTGACGACGTCGCGGGGTGCTTGACGGGAGATAGCAATCTTTCGTGCGGCCAGGGGTCGTCTTCATGTGAGCTCTGCGCGCTCAGCCTTTCATGCAATGCGACGGGACGGTGTCAGGACACCTCTTGCGCTGGCTGTTTCGATGCGGTTGCGATTTGCCACGGGGGCGACAGCCGGGAAATGTGCGGGCGTGGGGGGCTCTACTGCGATGCCTGTGAAGTGAACGAGGAGTGCGTCGCCGGTGAATGCGTAGTCCCCTGCAACGACTCGACTTGCGACGGCTGTTGCGACGGAAATCGATGCGTTCCCAACCGAGATCAATCCACTTCCCAGTGCGGCGCGGGCGGCGGGGCATGTGCTGCGTGCCCAGGAGGCTCGTGTTCGGCGGGTGTCTGCATGTCGGCGTCGGCGTGTTCGGGCTGCACAGCGGCTGAATGCTGCGACACCGCCTCGGGAACTTGCGTGACGACCACCGCTTCGATCTGCGGCGAAGGAAACCCGGCGTGCTTCTCCTGTGCAGCGCCCCAGGCCTGCGGAGTCATCGATCGCATGTGTTTGCCGCCCGGTGCTGGGAGCGTCGGAGCGGCGTGCACCGCCGATGGGGACTGTCGCCCCGGGACGAACACGGGTCGACCGTTCTGTTTGACCGATGTGACCGGCGGTGTCTGCACAGACCTCTGCAGTGCCTCGGTGACCTGTGCGTCCGGGACGAGCTGCGTCGGCTTCGGCGACTTCAGCATCTGCCTCCAGACCTGCTCCACTTTGGGCAGCTTCTCGGAGTGTGGACGAGGCAGCCAGTTCAGCTGCGAATTTGTCGGGTCTGGAGGCGTCTGTGTGCCCGCCTGCACGTCGTCCAGCCAGTGTGGGACCGACGGCCGCTGCGACGCCTTCCCTGGTGGTCAGCGGTGCTGTGGCCTGACGGGCTTACCCTGCTGTCCCACCGGCACGGCGTGCACCGGCCTGAACGCATTCGGCTCGAGGGCGTCAGTCTGTGGTGAAGGGGCCCGCGACTACTGCTCCTGACGATACAGGCACGGCGATCGCGGGAGGCGGATCGGAGACCGGTCGAGCGCGAAGAGCTCGGGGTCTCGGATCCTTCGTCGATCGGGATGGATCGCCAACCGCGCGATCCTGTTTAGATGGGCAGCCGGTCGAGCACCGCGCGCGCTTGGTCCGTGCCCGCCGCGAAGAACGCGGCGACCGGGTTGGCGACGTAGCAGAAGATGATGTCGAACATCGTCGTGTGGTAGGCGATTAGGCTCGTGCCCTCGGGAGAGCCGATGATCACCTTGGCGCCGAGCACCGCGATGAGAGACGCGACGGCGGCGACGACCCCGGCGACCATCGAACGACCGCCTCCGAGCTTCATGGCGCCGATGCCACTGGCGCCGCCGATCAGAAATGCGATGTAGGCGTATTCACCGATGAAGCGCCCGAGGACGCCATAGACGACACCCATCGCGAGGGCACCACCGACGGCCCCCACCATGGCGAGCGGCAAGTTCACCTTGCCTTCTCCCGCGTCGTTCACCGTCAGACTACCCATGCTCAGCTTGCTCATGTCGAACCTCCTTGAAATGTTGTTCGGGCACATCGCAAGCTGCGGACCAAGGCGAGAGAACTCGGGCTCTTCGCGTCAACCAACGGTAATGACTAGCTTTAGATCGACTCCAGGCAGAACGAGGAATGAGTCCGAGCGAGCGAGAATTGCTCGATCATGCAAATCGGGCGTGGGCACGAACGGCAGGTCGGCGCACCGCAGGTTCTTGGCTGCAGAGCGGTAGGCGTCTCGCTCGCGCGGTCGGCACTGGGCGCCATTCGGCGCAGGTCGTACGCTTCGTTCGTATGGACGAAGCCGCGTACCAAAACTGGCTCGAGGGCCGGGCGGAGATCCTCAGGCGGCTCCCCGATCCCTCGGGCCCCCTCGACGCCGCCACCAGGATGGCATTGGATTTCACAGCGGAGTCGCTCGGCCCCGTCGGCGCCTACCTCGTCGACCAATTCGCCTCGCTGGCCGAGCTACACCGCGCAGAGAATCGCGCGCTCCACCTGGGCTTCAGCACGTATGTCTTCGAGGTGTTTCGGCGCGAGCTCAAACTCGAAGCGCGCCTGCCGACGGACGACCCGCGCTATCAGTACTATGGCGTCCCCGTGCTCCACTACGACGGCGGGCCGGACCTCGGCCCCTTCGACCTCGTGACCTTCACCGTCCATCGCCGCGATGCCGAGCTGCTCTCACGCGTCTATGGGCAACAGCCTCGGCTGCGGGCCCAGATGTCCGAGGCTGAGTTCGCCACCTGGCTCACGTTCATGACGGATCGCTTCGATGCCTTCCTCGCGACCGTCCACCAAAAGACTCAGAAGAAACTCGACTTCTCCCCCGAGTCCCTTTCCGCGGCCGGCGAGCTCCTCGTCAGCGCGCAACCTTCCTTCGCCAGCGGCCGGGTCAACCTGAATGAGGGCGACTTCAGTGTCCTCTGCGGCTACATCGGAGAGGTGTTCCGCCGTCACCTCGGTCAGACATTCTTCCTGCCGCCCGACGAAGGCGATCCGGCGGCGGGCCAGCCGTCGATGCGGGACGCCGCGGGCTCCGTGCGTTTCGCTCTGCCTCCGTTGATGATCGAGTGCGCGAAAGAGCAAGAACCGGAGCTCGTGTTCCGGGCGTTCGAGCGCATGCGGGCGGGCTGAGCCGCGTAACATGATGCGTGGCCGCCGAACCGGTACTTCGTTGGCCTCTTCCGTAGCGGGAACCGTCCGCCGCACGCCACAACCCGGATCCGCCCAATACATCCTCGGCATATCCCTACCGCCTCGCCATATCCTTGCTAGCCTGCATGCCATGCAGTCCGCTTGCGACGACGCCTGCACCCCCGGTCCCCTCGCGCCGGTCGGCATCCCCGACGTCGAACACGGCCCGTCGACCCCCGATGACATCGACGGCGACGGCGTGTCCAACGACAGCGACAACTGCCCGTCGGTGGCCAACGCCGACCAGCGCCAGGCGTGCACCTTCCCGGCACGGCCCGCCCAAACCGGCGATGTGCACGTCGATGGCCTCGCGCGCGTGAACTGGTATCGCGCCTCCGTCGGCCTCGACCCGGTCGAACACGACCCGGCCCTCAGCGCCGGGTGCGCTCTGCACAACAGCTACCTCGTCCAGCTCTCCCAGGAGGTTGGCTCGCCGCAGCTCGGCCACCGCGAAGACCTCTCCCGCCCCTACGCCTCCGAAGAAGGCAACGAGGCCGGCATCGACTCCGTGCTCTCCCTCGGCCAGGCCGACATCGCAGAGGCCGTCGACGGTTGGATGGATACCCTCTACCACCGCCTGCCGCTCATCCACCCGGGCCTCGAACGGGTCGGCATCGACTACCAGACCGCCTCCATCGGCGGCGGCGAGCAGGGCTGGGCCTGCATCCTCTACCGCCAGGGCACCGTCAACGGCACCCCGGCCCCACACCCGATCTTCTGGCCCCCCGGAGACATCGTCGGCACGGCGCGGCAGTTCGGCGGCAACGAGTCCCCGTGCCCGACCGTCGCAGATCCCCTCGCCGGCGGCTCCTGTCCTGCGAGCGCCGCGATCCCCTCCCTCGGCCTGCACGGCATGGGCGACATCCGCGACGCCTCGGGCACGTACCGCAACGTCGATACCGGCGTCGAGGTCCCCCTCTTCGCGACGTACTGGGACGGCGGCCCGACGCCCCACGAGCAGATGGGATACATGGACGACCACATCGCTTTCGTACCTCCCCCCGGCACGAGTCTCGAGACCGCCCTGTACGAGGTGACCATGAACGCGACCGTCGGCGGGTCTCCCACGACCTATCGTTGGCGCTTCCGCACCGGCCGCTCGCTGCCCGACGTGGGCTGCGACGACCTCGGCATGATCAACACCATGGAGACCGCCTACGGCATCGAGACGGGCACCATCGACGGCCGCATCTGCGATTTTCCGGACATGTACCGCGTGACCGGGAGCAGTACCCGGACGGTGCGCATCGAGTTCGAGCACGCGGAGGGAGACCTCGACCTCGTCGCCCTCGACGCGAGCGGGGCCGAGGTGGGCATGAGTGCCGGCCGGGGCAATACCGAAGAGCTGACCGTTGCCGCCGGCAACTTCTTTCAGGTCTACGGCTTCAGCGGCGCCATGGGCGCGTACATCTTGACCGTCGAGTAGGGCGGGCTCAGCGCACGTCGAGGTCCGGGGAGACGGGCCGGACCAGGGAGTCGGCGCTCACCAGCCACGGTGGCTCCGGAGCGTCCTCGAGGTCGTAGAAGCCGCCGCAGAAGCACCGGTGCGGGCAGGGCGCGCATTCGGGGCGGTGCGTGCGTCGCTCTCCGAGGTAGTCGGCGAGGTTCACCGTCTCGTTGTTCACGAAGATCATGTGGCGCGAGAGCTTGTTGAGGTCGCCCGCCATGTGGGCCTCGTAGCCGGGCATGAAGCAGTAGGGCAGGTTGATGACCTCGAACTTCATGCGCCCGCGCCATTCGTCCATCACCGCCATCGCGATATCGGCGGCGTGCTGGGTATTCGGCGCGACCCACTTCGTGGCCCGGCCGAAGGGCGTCAGGAACTGGATGTTGAGCCACCGGAGGCCCAGGTCCCAGGCGAGCTGGGTCACCTCGGGGAGCAGCTCGTGGTTGCCCTTGGTGATGGTGATGTTCATGCCGAGGTCGACGCCCTCGGGAGCGAGGCGCACGCAGTTCTCGATGCCCCGGGTGGTTTGTTCGAACGCCTCCGCTACGCCGGTCTGTTGGGCGTGGGTCTTGGCGTCGGGGCCGTGCACGCTGAAGAGCAAGGTCGTCAGGCCGGAACGCACGAGCTTTTTGGCGTAGTCCTCGTAGACGGCGAGGCGACCGTTGGTGGTCACGTTGATCCGGTCGTAGCCGAGCTTCCGGGCGTAGCGGATGAGGGGGATCAGCTCGGGGTTCAGGGTCGGCTCGCCTCCGTCGAAGTCGACCATGCGCACCCCGTGGCGGCGGTACTTCGCGAGGTGCTCACGCTGCCGGGTAGGGTGACCGTCGACCATCGTCCGTGTGCCGACGGCGCAGAAGGTGCAGTGGTTGTTGCAGACGTAGGTGACGTTGATGATCAGCTTCTGGGGGCCCGTCGACGCCTCGAGGCGCCCGTCGAAGGTGGCCTTGAAACGTTCGAGGGTGGCGCCATCGACCGCGGCTCCGGGCTGGGCCGGGGACTTCTGGAAGTGGGGGCCCCAATCGTCGACGACGGGCAACGCATGGCCCTTGGCGAGGCCGGTCCCCGGCAAGGGCGTCGCGAACTGCACGGCGGGGAACGCATGGAAGCGGTCCCACAGGTCGAGGGCGCGCTCGAGGGTTTGGTTGATTTCCTCGGCGCTCTCCCCGGGCATGCCGATGATCCAGTGAATCATCAGGGGCACCGCGGCCCGGTGGGCGGCCTCGGCGACGCGCTCGATCTCTTTGAGGTCGAGCTGCTTGTTCACGACCTCGGAGACCACCCTTTGGGCGCCGCTCTCGGCGCTGACGCTCACCGTGGTGACGTGGCCGCGCATGCGCGCGAAGTGGCGCGGCGACAGGTAGTCCGCGCGCATGCCGTTGGGCACGTCGAAGGCGAGGCCGTGTTCGAGGGCGTGGTCGAGGAACGTATCGAAGTGGCTCGGGTTGACGTTGATGAGCTCGTCGAGGGCCGCGAGGCGGGTCGCGCCGTGGTCGACCGCGAGGGTGCGCACATACTCGGCGAGGCGCTGCGAAGAATACCGCCGCTGGGTCTTGGGCTCACCGTCCTGGCGGTCTGGGTTGCTCGAACAGTGCACGCACTGAAAGGGGCAGCCGCGCGAGGTGACGAGGGGCAGCGTCCGGCCGTCGATGGGGAAGCTCCAGGCGCCCCGCCTGAGCCCTTGGGAGACGCGACGGCGGAAGGCATCGTGGGCCTCGAGATCGACGAGGTCCCAGGCCGGGAAGGGCAGGTCGTCGAGGACCGGCGCCTCTCCCCGGTGCACTCCCGCGTAGGAAGCGTCTTCGAGGAGCCCGAGGAGCGTTTGCTCGGCCTCGTATTTGAGCCACCCAGCGGCCTCGGGGTAGGCGGCGAGGACGACGTCGCCGTCCACCTCGATGTAGTGTTGGCCCGACTGGTAGCAATCCGCGAGCAGCACCGGGGCGCCGAACTCGCGCAGTCCGGTCAGCACCTCGGCGAACACCGGGTCTCGGTGCGGCGGGCGGTGAAACGGCGTGTAGGCGCACACGACGAGGTCGGGGGCGGCGTCGCCCGAGGATCGCAAGGCGCCCTGGCAATGCGTGATGACATCGGTCGCGGGGGCCCCGAGCAGCAGCCGGCCGTCGTCCCGGGGAACGAGCCCCGAGGTCGGGAGGGCGTAGGCATCGACGAGGGTGACGTCGTGCCCCGCGTGGCGGAGAGTCGCCGCGACCTGGACCGCCCCGAGGTCCGCGAAATACGGATAGTCGATGAAGTCCGGCGCTAGCGAGACCGGCGGATGGACGACGAGCACGCGCGCCATGGCCCGACCATCATAGCGGGTCTTGGGGCCTGCCGCGCGTGTACGGCGAGATTGTATTCGGGATCCCCTGGGCCTGGCGTAAGCTCGCCCCCCGATGCTCACCGAAGAAGCTCGCCAAGACGGCGTCGATGCCGACCGCCTGACTGAGCACGAGGAGGCC
>JAFDCW010001011.1 GCA_019312705.1 Deltaproteobacteria bacterium | reverse complement strand
CGTCCAGGCCGACATCGCGTCGCAGGAGGCCATGCTCGATGTGCTCGCCCCCGAGGCCTCCGCGAATGCCACCGGGGCCGGCGTCACCGTCGCCGTGTTGGACGGCGGATTCGACACCAGCCACGAGGCCGTGATCGACGCCATCATCGGCGGCTACGACGCGATCGATGATGACCTCGACGTCGATGATCTCGGCAACGGGATCGACGATGACAACGACGGCCTGACGGATCTGAATGTGGGCCACGGCACCTTCGTCGCGAGTCTGATTCACGCCGCCGCGCCGGACGCGGACATCCTCCCGATCCGCGTGCTCGACGATGAGGGGCACGGGACCAACCTGGCGCTGTGGCTCGGCATCTCGAAGGCCGTGAGCCAGGGCGCGGACGTCATCAACATGAGCCTTGTCGCCGACACGCTCCCGCAGGGTCTGAAGGATGCGATCGACGATGCCACCGATGCCGACATCACGATGGTGATCTCGGCCTGCAACGACCCGTCCGGACCGCTGAACCACGGCTACATGGCGAACCGCGCCGTGGTCGTCGGTGGCGCGGACAACGACGGGGCGCTGCTGTCCTGGTCACCCACCGGCGGCGCCGTAGATATCTACGCTCCCGCCGAAGGCATCCTCGGCGCGATCGGAGGCGCAGGCCCCGAAGCCAACTCGTACGCCACCTGGGACGGCACGTCGTTCGCCGCAGCGTTCGTGTCAGCAGGCGCCGCGTTGGCCAAGGGGGCCCACTCCTCCTTGACCTCGGCGCAGATGCAGGCCCACCTCGCGGGCTCCGTCTCGTCCATGTCGGGCGCCAGCCCCTCGACGGCGGGGATCATCGACCTGGCCGCCGCGTCCAACTGACGGCCCCGCAGGCGCTCTGACCCAGGAAGCCGCATCCGCCTGTCGGATGCGGCTTCGCTTTGCGATCCGGCATCGCGGATACCGCAGCGCGCCAAGGGCGCCACGAGTAGCATGCCGTGCCCGTGTCCGACCTCGATGAAACTGACCCTTCGACCTGCCTGCACAACGTGCATCGGGAGCCTCTCGGCAAGGGAATCGAGCCCGAGGCCACCGACTTGTGCTCCAGCCCGATCGGCATGGTGCACATGCACGATTGCCCTCTTTCGATGGGCCGAACGTGCACGTACTACGAAGCCGCCGGCGCCGAGCGCGAGGTGCTCGACGACGACGCGGTCGTGGGGCGTCGTAGCGCGCTGCACATGGACTACTTGCGGTGGAACTACCGGCGACGGGTTCGGGCCCTGGGCCAGGGTCGCGAGGCCGTGAGCCCCCTGCTCCCGGTCGAGCCCGTTCCGGAGCCCGACGTAGATCTGGGCTCCGAACTTGTGCTCGCACATGCGCCGGAGGGCGCGCTCTCCGAGCCTGAGACTCAGGCCGACGCCGACTCGCGAGACGCTTGCTGCGACCCCTCGGCCGCGCCCCACGAGGCTCCGCTCGCCCCGATAGAGGCTGTCGATGCCGTGGCGCCCGTCGAGGCGGGAGGACCCGTCTCGCGCCCTGAGGAGCGGTACCCCGGACAGCGCCGGTCCGAGGACCGGCGTGGGTCGACTCCTCGTCGGCCCGCCGCGGCCGAGGCTGAGCCCGAACCGATCGAGGAAGAAGACGAGGAGTTGGCCGCGATCACGCCGGCCGACCAAGGGCCGCGGTCGATCGACGAGCTCTTCGCCACTCTGCCCGAGGCGCACCTTCCCGAGAAGCGAGCCCCGTCCAAGCCCGCAGCGGGGCAACGGGACTCCCGACGTGGACGGTCCGGCCGAACTCGCGCCGGCGGCGGTCGGCGTCGTGGCGGCGGCGGCTCAGCCGCTGGCCCCGCCAAGAAGACTCCCGAGCCCTCGAGCGGAGAGTCGAGTGGCGAGTCGAGCGGCTCCCGTCGTCGGCGTCGAAGGCCGCGCCGCGCCCGCGACGGAGAGGGACAGACGAGCGGCCCCGCGCCGGGCGCCGGTGCCAGCTCGTCTGCGGGCGGAGCCGGGGCGTCAACCGTCGGCAAGCCGCCTTCCGGCCCTTCCGGTCGTCCCGACGGAGCGGGTGGTGGAGATGCGGGTGCGACTGGCCCGCGCCGTCGGAGGCGGCGCCGCCGCAAGCCGCGGGGAGACGGCGCGCCGCCACCTAGTGA
>JAFDCW010000246.1 GCA_019312705.1 Deltaproteobacteria bacterium | reverse complement strand
GAATACCATCGCCTGGGCGGAAGCCAGCTGGCCCTACGACCCGAACACGATCGGCGTGACGACGCCGCGCTTCAGCCGGACCGAGCTGGTGGACGCTACGATGCTGATGAACGGGGTGAACTTTATCTGGACCACCGGCCCTGGCACCGGCGCCCAGGTCAACGCCTACTCGATCATCACCCACGAGAGCGGGCACTACATGGGCCTCGGTCACTCCTCGGACTCGAATTCGATGATGTACTTCGCCTACAGCGGCGGCGTGAACGCGATCAACGGGGACGACGAGGACGGCATCTGCACGCTCTACCCAGGGGGCGGGGGCGGCGCGACGGACTGCACGACCACCGGATGCCCGGCGGGGCAGGCCTGCACGGATGGGCGCTGCGTCGCGGGCCCCGGCGGCACCGGCGGAGCAGGCGCGACCTGCGACGGATGCACCTCCGACGCCGACTGCAGCGGGAGCTGCCTCCGGTACCCAGATGACCTCGGATACTGCGGAGACGTCTGCGGGTCCGACGCCGACTGTGGTGGAAGCAACGAGTTGTGCCAGGCGGTGTCGGACGGAACGAACCGGTGCATCCGCCGGCGGTCGACCGATGCCTCGGCGACCTGCTCGATCGACGCAGGGACGGCTCCGCCCGGCCCCGGCCCGGCCCCGGGCGAATGCACCTCGAGCCGCGACTGTGAGGATTCCGAGCGCTGCAACGCCGAGGGGAACTGCATCCCGGTAGAGACCGCAGGAGCCGTCGGCGACGCGTGCGGCACGAACACCGATTGCGCGTCGGGCCTCTGCGCCGTCGACTCCTCCCGCGATCAGAGCTTCTGCACGAGGGTCTGCGCTTCACACAGCGAATGCCCCGGGGGCTACGCCTGCGAAGCCGTCGGCGGAGGTATGAGCGCCTGCACCCCGACCAGTGGCGGCGGGCCCGGAGCCAGCCCCGGCGAGGATGAAGCCCGCCTGGCGAGCGGGATCTCCGGCGGATGCTCGGCGACCCGCCTCGGAGACCTGAGCACTGGCAATGGTTTCGCTGCCGCCCTCGCGTTGATGGTCCTCTCCGGCGTGCGTCGACGCCGTCGAGGCTGAATCAAGCCGTACCAGGCTCTGCCGGCAGGTCGACGACGAATCGAGCGCCGCCTTCGGGGTCGTTCTCGGCGGTGATGGTCCCGCGCAGACGCTCCACCAAGGCGAGGGTCACGGCGAGGCCGAGGCCCGTTCCCTCCCCGGCCGGCTTGCTCGTCACGAAGGGCTCGAAGAGGTTCGGAAGGACCTCCGGGTCGATGCCCGGGCCGGTGTCACTCACCATAACGCGCACTCGGTCGCCGTCGTCCGAATGGCGGGAGACTTCGATCAGAATAGTGCCCTCGCCGTCGATGGCGTCGGCGGCGTTCAGAAGCAGGTTGAGCACAATTTGCACCAAAGAATCCGTCGGGCCCTGGACCCGGGGGACGTCGTCGGCGACCCGTCGCTCGATGGTCACCCGGCCCAGGTCCTTCTGCGGAGCGACGAGGCTCGCCGCAGTAGCCACCGCGTCGGCGACGTCAGAGGATTCCGCCGCGGCGCCTTCTGCTTGGTCCGCATCCTGACCACGCCGGGAGAAGTCGAGCAGGTCACGGATGATGCGATTGATGCGCTCGGTCTCGTTTTGAATCCGGGCCATGAACTCGGCGCGTTCGTCCGGGGGGAGTTCTTCGTCGCGAGCCAGTTCGATCAGGCCGAGGATCGCGGCGAGGGGGTTTCCGATCTCGTGGGCGACCCCGGCGGACAGACGCCCGACGGAGGCTAGGCGTTCGCTACGGACGATCTGATCCTGAGCGCTCTCGAGCTCCGTGGTCGTCGCCTCGAGCTCGCCGAGGCGGGCCTCGAGGGCGCTCCGCTCGGCCCGAAGCTGAGCAGCCATGCGGTTGAAGCTGACCGCGAGGCGGGCGACCTCGGCGGCGCCCCCGACGGGCACCTCGACGTGGCTGCGCCCCTTGGCGAGGCGCTCTGAGCTCGCCGTGAGCGCGCTCAAAGGTCGGACGATGAGATGGGTCAGGGCGACGTAGGCGAGCAGCAAGATCGCGCCGCCGGTAAACGCCACGTAAAGGAGCAGAAGGTCGCTCCCGGGGCGCCCCCCCGTCGTCGGACGCAGATGAACCCGGACTTCTCCGCCCCGAGCCATCGGCACAACGGCGGACGGACGATGACCGACCAGGCCCCAGGCGTCGGCCTCGATTCCGGGCCAGGCGACTTCGACTCCGGCGACCGACCCATCCTCGAGGAGAGCCTGGGCGAGGATGGGGGCGTTCCGACTGCGCCGCTCCGCGAGACCGTCGAGGGCCGACGCGAGGACGCGGGCGGACGCTTCGGCTGCGCGCTCCCGCTCAATCGCCCCTGCCCGGTCGGTGATGCGCACCGTCGCCACGCCGAGGAGGGTGAACGACGCGACGAAGGCGACGCTGAGCGCCAAGACAATCTGGGTACGGAGGCCCAGACCAAGACCGCGACCGAGCTTCGGCGAAGAGGAAAGCTCTTCAAAGGAGTGGGCCCCGGGTGCTCGCAGGCTCATTTGGCGCTGTCGTCGACCTGCTGCTTGATGCCGTCGTCGACCTTCTGCTGGATGGAGTCGCGGATCTCCTGGGCGCGTGCCTGCACAACGCCAAGGCGCTTCGCGAGGCCGTCGTGGAGCTCGACCTCCAAGGGATCGATTCGACCGTCGGAGCAAGCGAGCTCCCAGCCGAGGGCGAGCATCAGCTCACGAAGCGTGGGCTCGGTCAGGCGCTCGGCGATGTCTGCGAGGGGTGGCGGTTCGGCCACCTCGTCGAGGAGGGCACGGCGGTCGCTCTCCTCGAGGTCCGTGGCCATGACGATGGCTCGGAGGAGTTCGGCCTCCTCGTGCACGACCACCCGGTCGGCGTGGGCCATCCAGATGCACACCTCGACTGCGGCACGCTGCTCCCGGACGCGCACGTCATCGCTCGCGTCTCTGAACCATACGCGCAGGGAGGCGAGGTCCTCGGTGCCCACGACGAACGCCGCAACCGCGACGCCCGCCTCTTCACGGTCAGCGAAGAGCACCCCCCCGCGCGTGAGGGTGCCAATCCACGTAGCCATGGCGTGTTGTGCCTCGTCCATGGAGCGACTGTACCAGGAAGAAGGCGTCGGCTTCAGGAGTTGCCGAGGCCGCGGATGGTCGCCGCGTAGTCCCGGCGCAGATGGCGGGCCGGGATGGGCGGCGGCCGGCCTACGAGGGAGTGCGAAAGCACCTCGCGCTGGCCCTGGGTCATGAGGCCAAAACGCAGGCCCAATCCCTCAACCCCGTCGGACCGCCGGCGACCCCGGACCACACGGGCGACGGTCGCCGAAACGTCGATCCAGTCCTTGGTGCCGGGAGCCTGGAACGAAACGAATACTTCGGTACCGAGGGCCGGGTGGGCTTCGCTCCGGACGAACATCCCGTCCTCCGAGATGTCCACCGCTTCGGCGCCGAGCAGAACGAACTCCGCCTCTTCGACCACCTGACATCGGGTGTCGACCGCTCGACGGGTCGTCTTCCGGTCCTTGGCTTGTTTCACGAATGCGCGCATGAGGCCTCCCTCCGTGAATGGTCCGTCGCGGGGTCTCGCCGGGTCCAGTTTTCGGCAGTTGGCAAGAAGGCGGAGCGGCGCCGGAGGCCTCAGAAGAAGCGCACGCCGCCAGCGAAGGATACGAACGAGCGGGCCGAGGGCGCGCTGTTCAATATGTGTGCAGAGGCGATGCGCGAAAAAGGGGGGCGCCCTTAGCCCGCGTCGCGGACGACCAGGGGACGCATCCACTTGAGCGGCGAACTCGAGGCGCCGAGGGCGCTGACCTCGACGCGAAGGATCGCGCTCGACGCCTTCGCGGCGGAGCCATGGACGACGACCTGAAGATGAGACTCTCGGAGGACCGCCTCGGCGACGGCCTTCTGCGAATCAGACGTCGGCTTCGGGTCGAAGGGAAATACGACGCCTTCGGAGAGCGGAGTTTCCGGGAGCTCCGCTACCTGCCCGTCGCCGTCGGCACGAAACGCAACCGTGTCGGCGCCCACACTGGCGCCGGTGAGGGTCAGGCCCGCGAGGGCCGCACCGCTGAGGCGGACCACGATGCCCTTGCCTGGGCCGCCGGAGCTGCGCACGACGAGGGGCAGCGCGAACTTGCCCGTGGTGATCGTCCACGGGGGGCTCACGACCGGCTTGGCAGCGAAGCCCATGCAGGGCTCCCCCGGGACTCGTTTGACGTAGAACGCCTTGTCGGCGTTGCTGCGGTCCCCGGCGGCTTTTGCTTGGCGCCGAAGGTCGGCGTAGCTGACCCGATCCACTTCGCGAAGCTTGCCCTTCCCATCGACCGCGAAGAGCGCCATGTCACCGCCGAAGGAGTCCGCGACGGCGAAGTGGCGTCCATCGGTCGAGGCGGCGGCGGTGACCGGCCGCATGCCGAGCTGCACCTCGCCCACGGCCTCGAGCTTGGCGTTCCGGCTGATAGCCACGGTGTCGACGAAATCAACGGTGTGACGACCCATGGACAGGGCCGGCGGACGGCCGGTGGGCTCTTCGGCCACCTGGGCCAGGAGCTTTCCTTTTTGGTCTACGTGGAAGACGGTCGAGTTCCGACCATTGAAGACCACCGTCACCAGGAGCCCCTTCTTGGTCGGACGGGCGTAGATGCGGTCTTCGTCGACGGTGCCCAAACGTAATGTCAGGACCGCTTCGGCGGCATCGGGGCGGAAGAGGGCGACGTTGCCAGAGAAGTTCGAGGCCACGCCGACGCCGTTCTCGTTGGCGAGGAGGGTCCCGTTGGGGAAACCCACGGTGTGCTTGTCGTTCTCAGCGCGTTCGGACGCCTGTCCCTCTTCGTCGAGGTCGCCCCGAACGGACGGCGGGCCGAGGCGCATGCCCGACGCCCAAGCGGGAAAGGTGCTGCGGTGCGCCGAAAGATCGATCCGCTGCGCCCAATCGTCCTCGGGTGTCGGCCCCCAGGTGAGGGTCTGATCCCCGTGCAGAAACGCCACCCTTTGCTCGTCGAGGGCATCGGCATCGAGCACGGTCTTGAATTCGAAGTGCTCGGCGAAGGACGGCTCGAGGTCCGCCCCGGAAGGCCCCACGAGCAGCAAACCGTCGTGGTAGTACTCGGTCGCCGAGGACTTGCGTTTGCGTCTGTCGACGCTCGATTCGCCCTCGCGCGGCCAACGATAGATGTGAGTCGCCGTGCGCAGGATCGTGAGCTTGCCGTTGGTGAAGATCTTCATCGCCCGTCCACGAACGAGGGGTACCACCCACGGTTCGAATGAGCGAATTGGCGGGGCGCCCCGTCAATCGGACGGATCGGCCGGTTCGCCCAGATCAGCCAGATCACCGATGAAGCTCTGGTAGTTCTCCCCCATGCCGACGAGCTCCACGACCGCGATCGCCTCGGCCATGGTGCGGTCGGCGCGGCCCGGCAGCTCTCGGGCAATGCGCCGGGCAACGTCAACGCGGGTGGCGAGGTCCCGCCGGGCTTGTTCGAAGGTCCCGAAGAACCGGGCTTGTTCGAAGGTCCCGAAGAAGGCCCACTCGAGGGACCAGAGCACGTCGGCGACCCAATCGGCGAGCATCGCGTCGGCGGAGCCTTCGTCGCTGCGCGCCTCGGCCCGGTCGAAGGCGTCGGCCCAGGGCATCGGCACCGGAATCGGCGCCGCTTCCTCACCGAGGGCGCGGAGCACGGTCAGGGCAAACGCGCAGCCCGCAGCCTCGAACCGGCTCGGCCCGGTCTCCTCGAGCATGGCGCGGCAGAGGACCTCCCAACTTCCTTTGTTCGGTGTGCTGTAGGGCGGCGCGTCGAGGACGGTCTCGGGGGCTTCGCCCGCAGCGAGGCGTTCGAGCAGGCCGCCTTCGAGGCGCTCCCACTTCGCCAGGTCGATGGCCTCGTCGCCCGCGAAGGGCAGCATGTTGCGGATGGTCCGGTCCGCGGCGCCGGGGGGCGACACGGCGAGGGCGGCGGACGCCTCGAGGGGCTCGCGTTCGCCCATGGTCCGGCAGGGACAGTAGTGCCGTGTCGCCACGCGACCGCCGACCGGCGTCGCCACGAGGGCAAAGGGAAACTGCTGGCACGCGGCGGGTTTCGATTCGCCTCCGAGGGTCGCGTGGATCGCACAGCCATCGTCGCCGAGGAAAACGCAGCCGCCATCGTCGGCATGGGACAGAAAGCTCTCGCCCTCGTACTCGGTGACCACGTTTTCGTCGATCACCGTCAGCGTCAGGACCGCGGCCTCGTCGAGGGGCCCGAGGGCGTGCACGTCGGTACAGCACAGCCCGTCGCCGTGGCAGGTAAACCGGGCGCCGGGGCGGACGCGAAGGGGCTCGAGGAACATGGACCGTGATTTACACTCTCGAAGCTCCATCGCAAGGCCCGAGGGGGCGCGCGTGACTCACTAGTGCGGCTAAATTTGACGCAACGCGCGAGCCCCGGGCACGGTCTTCGGCGACCCGACTCCATCACGGACTCGGGACTCATACCGAAAGGGACCCCATGACACGCTTGCTGGCTTCCACGACGTTCGCCTCCGCCCTCCTCTTCATCCTCGTGGCCTGCGGCGACGATGATACGGGTTCCGACAGCGGTACCGCGACCGACAGCGGTACCGCGACCGACACCGGCACCGCGACCGACACCGGCACGGCGACCGACAGCGCCATGACCGGCTGCGCGAGCGGCACGGCGTGCCCCAGCGGCCAGATGTGCTGCTCCGGCGTGCCCTACCCCTCCGAGGGCATCTGTCAGGCGGACTGCCCCGCGGTCAGCGACCGCGAGCAAAAAGAAGCCATCGTCGTCGTCGATTCGAACGACGTCCTCGAGCGCCTTTCGCGGTTGCCAATCAGTGAGTGGAGCTATCGGGAAGAAGCGGGCTCCGTGCGTCACGTCGGCCCCATGGCCCAGGACTTTCACCGGGAGTTCGGCCTCGGCGCCGACAACCGCCACATCCATCCGGTCGACGCAGCTGGCGTCACCATGGCTGCTCTGCAAGCCCTCACCGAACGCGTCGAGGCCCTCGGCCGGGAAAACGAAGCGCTACGCGAGTCGAATGTCCGGCTGCATGAGCGGGTCGAAGACCTGAGTTGCCGGTAGATACGCAAGTACGGCACGCCTCGGAGGTCGTATCGCAGGTACGATCGCCGGCCATGACCGGATCCGCTTCGTGAAGCTCATCCCCCCGCTCCTGGTCGCCCTGAGCACCCTCGCGATGGCACCGTCGACAGCGGCCGCCCAGGGCAGGTCGCAATTCGAGGTGTGGTTCGGTCTGCCGATGACCGTGGATCTCGGCGAGGACGTGCCCCGAGTTCAGATCTGGTTCGACAACCACGTGCGCCGGCAACCAGGCCAAACCCAGCTCCTGGTGCGGCCGGGAATCGGTCTCAAGATCTACGAGTGGATGACGGTCTACGCCGGGTACGCATGGACACCGACGTTCGTCGATGAGCCGCAGGAGGTCCAGAATCAGCACCGCATCTGGGAGCAGCTGATCCTCGATCTCGATCCCCACCGCCGCCTCGCATTTCAGTCGCGCACCCGCTTCGAACAACGTTTCCGCGAGGGCAGCGACGACGTCTCGCTACGCCTGCGGCAACTCGCACGCTTCGACTGGGAACTCGCCCCGGACAGCCCCTTCGGCATCACCGTATGGGACGAACTGAGCCTGTGGCTGAGCGACACCGATTGGGGGCCGACCATCGGACTCGATCAGAACCGCATCTTCCTCGGGCCGACGGTGAAGGTTCCGGCCCTCGGGCACTTCGAGGCGGGCTACCTCTTCGTCTACCGTCGTCGCAGCACCGACGTCTACGCCCACGTCGTGCTCACCCAGTTCATCGTTTCGCTCTGAGCGGTCCCGGCTGTTTCGACTCTTCAGTTCCGGAACGGAAGCACCATCGTCAGCTCACCGCCCGGGGGAGCCGGTAGACGCCAGCGCCCCACCCGGCCAGCGAGGCACTGCCCGAGGGCCTCGTTTCCAGTGGTATTGCGCACCGCCGAGGTATCCGTGACCTGGCCGTCGGCGCCAATGGTGAGGCGGATTCTCACCTCGCCGCGCAGGTCCGGCGAGTTTCGAGTCGCGAGGTCGAAACAGGTCTGGGCCCTCGCCGCGTAGTACCGGGCGATCACGAAGCGCACGCGCTGGGAGTACATCTCCATCGCGATGTCCCGCTCCTCGGGCAAGTCGTCGGGGATGGTGCCAGAGCCCGTTCCCATCGCCGTTCCCATCGCCATTCCCGTTCCCGTCGACGTTCCCGTTCCCGTTCCCGTCGACGTTCCCGTTCCCGTCGACGTTCCCGTCGACGTTCCCGTTCCCGTTCCCGTTCCCGTCGCCGTTCCCGTTCCCGTTCCCGTTCCCATACTCGACCCCGAAGAACCGCTACCCATCGACGTACTCGACGTCCCGCTCCCCGAGATCACCGTGGTCGTCGGTGGGGGATCGCGGTCCATCGCGCCGCCGGTCGGCCGACGCAACCCAGCCTCACCCGTCTGCCCGACGTTGGGCTCCAGGCCCGCGCCATCGTCGGCGGCGTTATCGCCGTCCGCCGGCTCCTCGCCAGGGAAGTCCGCCCCTTCGGGCAGGGGCAGTCCGATCTCTGCCAGGCCGTCCTCGAGGGCCGGGTCGTAGTCTTCCTCCAACGGCTCGGCATCACCGCCCAAGAGCGCGCCCCCGAGCGCTCCGAGGCCCACGAGGACGACGGCGACGACGGCGATGACCGTCCACGCGCGGCCACTCGACTTGATGCCGACGCCGGCCAAGGTCTCGTTGCCGATCCCGGCGACGCCTCCGCCGTAGGAGCGTGCCGGAGCCGAGGCACCGCCGCCCTGGTCCCAGACGCCTTGAGCGGAGCCTCCCGCTGCACCCGTCGCCGCCGCGGCCGGCGGATTCGCCTCCTTGGGGACCGGATCGGGGCGTGCGGCCGCGCCGACACCCTTGGCCGTTCCGTCGGCGACGACGCCACCGGGAGCCCCGGGCTTCGCGATACCGGTCCCGCACATGTTGCAGAACCGCGCATCCCCCTCATTACCCGCACCGCAGGCCTGGCAAAACATGGCGGGGAGCATATCCGCCCCGCCGTGGATCACGAAATGCCAGGCGTTGGGCCTGTCGTCAGCGGCTGTACCGGGGCGGCTCTAGACCGACGACGCCGGTGTCGACGCCAACCTTGAGGGTGAGCACAAAGGAGATGAGCCAATCGGAGATGCCCCCGGACCCGGGCCCCGCCTGGTCCGCCGCGCCGGCCCGGACGTGGCGTCCTCCGAGATGCAGAAAGAGGCCATCGGCGAATACCGACGGCACCAGGATCGGCACGTCGATTCCAAAACCGAGGGCCAGTCCCGCCCCGACCCCATCCCCGAGGGGCAGGATGGCGACGCCCACCTCGGCGCTGACCGACTCGATGAATAGATCGAGCCACTCGTTGCCGGAAAACCCATTCAAGAAGAAGCGGATTGGCCAGAGGGGTCGGAGCTCGACCCCCAGAGCGATGCGCCCCTCCTCGCCGCCGGCGCCCAACCTCAACTCTGGCGCGACGAAGACCCCGACCATGTCGAGGTATCGGGCCCGAAATTCGCCGAGGAAGGCGGCGTCCCCGGTACCACCCACCACCGGACCACCCCCGAGACCAAAAGAGAGCATCACGTCCCCGTCGAGGCGCCCGTACGCCCCGTCCCCGGGGCCCTCCTGGGCCTGGAGCTCGCCGGCCACCGCCCAGGCCAGGAAAAACGCTACGAGTGCGAACCACCTCATCGCCGGGGCAAGGGTATCAGGGACGCGTTGAGTCGACGCACGGGTTCGGGTTGATCCCGTACCGCCCCCCCTCGTAAGGTTCGGCCCCTTCCTGAACGGGGACCCGCGGGGTCCTCGCTGACCAGGACGGTGAAACGGAGGACCAGGGTGGGCGTATTCGAGCAGATGTCGCACTACGACTACGGCGAAGTGCACCTCAAGCGCGACGCAGCGACGGGCCTTCAGGCCATCGTCGCGATCCACGACTCTCGCCTCGGCCCGGCCCTCGGGGGGTGTCGTTTCATCCACTACGAAACGGAGGAGGACGCTCTCGTCGATGCGCTGCGCCTCGCCCGAGGGATGACCTACAAGGCCGCGATCACCGGTATCGCCCACGGCGGCGGCAAGTCCGTGATCATGAAGCCCCGTCAGGAGTTCGATCGGGCGGCTCTCTTCCGAGCGTTTGGTAGTTTCCTCGACGACCTCAGCGGCCACTACATCACCGCGGAGGACAGCGGCACCGGCCTCGAGGACATGGAGATTGTGCGCACCGCGACGAAACACGTCACGGGAGTCAAGCCCGAGCACGGCGGATCCGGCGACCCGAGTCCGTTCACGGCCCTCGGCGTGCGCCGGGGCATCGAAGCCTGCGTGAAGTACGTGATGGGCCGAACCGAGATGGACAACCTCAGCGTCGCCGTTCAGGGCGTCGGCCACGTCGGCTACCACCTCTGTAAGGAGCTGCACGCGATGGGCGCGAAGCTCACGGTCGCCGACATCGATCCGCTGAAGAGCGAGCGGGCAAACCGCGAGTTCGGTGCGGAGATAGTGGAGCTCGACGACATCTACAGCGTCGAATGCGATGTCTTCGCGCCCTGCGCCCTCGGCAGTGCCCTCAACGACGGAACGATCCCCCGGCTCAACTGCCGGATCGTCGCGGGAGCCGCCAACAACCAGCTCGCCGAGCCGCGGCACGGTGAGGATTTGATGCAACGCGGCATCTGCTACGCCCCCGACTACGCGATCAACGCCGGCGGGCTCGTCAACGTCGCCCAAGAGGTCATCGGCTACGACGCCGACAAGGCCCGGGACAAGACGATGAGGATTTACGACACGATCTACGAGATCGTCGAACGGGCGGAAACCGCCATGGCGCCGACCAGTCGCATCGCCGACACCATCGCCGAGGAGCGATTGCGCTCCGCCGCCCAGCGCTGATCACTGGGCGGATCGCAGGGCCTATCACTCATCGGGGTCGCCCCCACGGGCCCAGGTGATGATCGCCATCGCCGGCAGGACGAAGATCAAGGCGAGATCGAAGGCGAGCCCCGCCGTGACCTCGAAGCGCCCCGGCTCTTCGAAGTCGACGCGGGCCGTGACGTAGACGTCGACGGCGAAGCCGTAGATGTCGTGGTAGTCGTAGCCTCGGTACCCGAAGGCCAGGGTGGCGAGGGCGATAGCCCCGCTCGGCCCGTCGTCCCGGGCCGCGTAGCCGGCGCCGGCGGTGATCCACAGAGGCCAACCGCCGGCGATGGGCAAGAGCAACGTGAGCCCCCCGGCGATTTCGGCCGAGGCAAAGTCGCCGGTGCGGAAATCGAGGGCCGGGCCGATGCGAACGACGTCGGGGCGCGCGCTGCCGAAGAGCGCCTCGGCCCGGAGGAGCATCTCGAAGCGCCCATCGACGGCGCCTCCGTCGAGGCGACGGGCTCCTCCGCCGACCCCGAGGCGGCTCGAAATCTGGGCATCTCCGTAGGCCACCGTCGGCGCGGTGACACTCGCGACCATGCAGGCGGCAAGCACCGCCAGTGCGTGGTTCATAGTCACGGGAGGGAGGATCGCGACGGACCGCGGTCTCCTCGCAAGGAAGGAAGCCGAAGGAAATGCACCGCATTTTCGAGGCTTCCTGACGCCGTGAGGGGGCCGCGGAACGAGCGAGGAACCTTCCGTGACTGTGAATCACGCACTACGGCACGCATCGTCACATGGTCAGCCAAGTGAGATCACGGTCCACGGTGACGCTCCGAGGTTGGCCGTGGCGCACCACTTGGAGAGGCTCCCGGCGATCCATCGCCATCGACAACGCGCTGGCGGCGGCCGCCGCGCCGTAGTCACCGATGCTGCGACCGCCGATGGCGGTGATGTCATCCCCGGCCTCGAGACCGGCGCGGCCCGCCGGGGAAAAGCGCTCGACGCTCACGATCCGGAGTGAGTTGCCTCGGACTTCGTACTCGGTGATCCCGATGCCCCGGTGAGTCTCCGGAGGATGGATTCGGAAGATGAGGTTGGTTCCTCCCTCGAGCATGAGTCCCGCATCAGCATCGGGCAGGGCGTTCGAAGGCAGGCCCGTGCCCCGCCATACTCCGATGATTTGATCCGAGACGTCCGCGTCCCAGAGTTCGATGCGCAGGGGCCGATCTGGTGGCATGTAGACGTTCTGCGGCAGGGTCACCTCGAAGGTGGGCTCGAGGCTGTCGTC
>JAFDCW010001010.1 GCA_019312705.1 Deltaproteobacteria bacterium | reverse complement strand
GGATGTCGGGCAAAAACGGGTTGTACTTCAGGCCGAAGAGGCCCAGCAGCTTTCGGTCACTCATGGTCGTCCTCCTCATCGCGGGGGCCGATGTCGGCCTCTTCCTTGGGCAGGTAGGCCGGCGGCAGGCCGGTGGCGGCGTAGGCCGCCAGGTACTTGCGCATCAGGGGCGGCAGCGGGTCCACCTGCTCGGCGGGCGGGCGGAAGCCGCTCGGGTCGACGGTGGGCTCGAGACTTCGGCGGATGCCGGCGGCGTTGCGCTCCTTGTCGAGGGGGTAGATGTGGGCGAGCAGGTCGTTGGTCTTTTCGTCGACGACGTAAGCCATCGACAGGTCCCACTTCTGGTAGCGGACCCAGACCCGGTCGCAGAAGCGCAACCTGGAGGGCAGCTCGAATCGAACGCCCCGGATGGACACCGTGCCATCGCTTCGCCGCTGGGTGCGTCGCTCCCGCCGGGTGAAGTAGAAGCGGAGAGTCTCCGTGTCCGGTGCCGGTCGCGAGACGTCCGGTCCCTCGAGCATCCGCTCGAGTGGTGGGACGCCGAGCTCCTCGTGGACCTCGCGGTTGTACTCCTGCTCGACCCATGCCTGGGTGGCGCGATTGAGGAAGTCGAGCTTCAAAGGCTCGACCCTCTTGAGCATGGCGATCAGCCGTCCTTCGACCGAGGACCAGAAGACCTCGGCCTTCGCGTTCTGATAGGGCGAGTACGAGAGCGTGGGCTCGGCCACGATGCCGAGACGTTCGGCGCCGCTTTCGATCTCCTGAGCGCGCATCGCCCCGCCGTTGTCGTGCATCTCGGCCCGGGGCAGCCCCCGCTTGTGGTAGGCCTGCCGGAGCCCGTGGACGAGGCTGTCCGTCTCCTCGAGCAGATACCACTGGGCGTGGCAGCACAGCCGGCTGCGGTCGTCGAGGACGGCGAAGAGCTGCGGCACGTGCCACTCGGCGTCCGTGGTCACGACCTTCCGGCTGCCTTCGTGGAAATCGTAGTGCCACAGGGCGTGGACGTGGCTCGCCTCGTAGGAGCGGACCTCTCGTCGCTCGAGCCGCTCGATGGCCCGCCGCTGCCCGGGCGTCGGGTTGCGCGGCATCTTCCGCCGCACCCACCCGCTCTCCACCATCCTCCTCCGCACCGTCGAGTAGGAAGGCGTCGGGCCCAGCTCGGGCTTGCCCTCGACCAGGGCGCGGAGGTTGTCGGCGTGGAGCTTGTAGCTCCAGCCCGGGTAGGCCTGGTACTGCCGACGGACCTCATCGAGCAGCGCCGCCTTGATCGCCTTGTTCCGACCGGCGTCCTTGCGGACCTTGCGCCTCAAGGCCGCGATGGGGTCGTCGGCCCCCTTGGCCAGGTAGAACCAACGCTCGATGGTCGAGGCCCCGAAGGTGGTCCACTGTCCCGTGACGGGGTGGCGCCACCTGCGGGCGGCAAGCTCCTCGATGGCGACTCCGAGCTCTCCTTCCGACGGCGGGCTCGCGAGCAAGGGGCCGATCACCGAGAAGCGCAGCTCCGCCCAGCCCATCGGTCCGCCCTTCGGCTTGTCAGCTGCCACGACCTGCTCCTCCCCTCCGAGCCCGTCGTAGCCGATCAGCCCTTCACTGGGATCTCGGCATCTTTTGCGTGACCATCCTCCTCCCTCACGAAGCGCGGCTCGCCTCACCGCGCGCCAGCAGCTCGAGGCAGCCGATCACTCCGTCTCGCTCGTCTCCCCGGGCCTGCACGAAGGCCTCGAGCAGCGCCGCTGGCAGCTCCTCGTCGCGCACCCCCGCCGGCACCAGGCCGCGCACTCGCCTCCACCGGCCGCTCGCAGGGAAGACCTCTGCGAAGAAGCCCATCCACCGGCGCACCGTCTCCCACGAGACCCCGAAGAGCGCCCGGAGCCGGGCCGCGCTGAAGCTCTGCCGGCGCCGCTGCCGCAGGGCCACCACCACCAGCACGATGGCCCCCCAGTACACCTTCCGGCCGAGGAACAAGGACGAGGGCGGCAGCGTCCGTCGGCGGCACCCCTCGCGGCCGCAGCACAGGCTCAGCCGGACGCAGACCTCCTCGGCGATGCCTTCGGGCCCGCCCCGTGGCTTCCGCATGTAGGACGCGAGGTGGAGCGGGGCGCCGCAGAACGGGCACCGCCCCGCCCGTGTCCGATCA
>JAFDCW010001009.1 GCA_019312705.1 Deltaproteobacteria bacterium | reverse complement strand
GAGCCCCGTGACCGTCAATCTTCGACGGAGCCCTCCGGGCGGAAGGGACGAAGAGAGGCGCTTCGTCATTCAAAGGGCGCGTCCCGGAGTGAGGAAGATCACCGATTCGTCGATCGGCTCACGTCCCCGGGTCGCGACGCGCTGACCTCAATCACTTTCCATCGATTCGCTACGGCGGCCTTCGGGCCGCCGTTTTTCGTTGTCAGACGTCGAGGCGGTAGATCTCCCGGATCCCTTCGAGGATCTCTTCGAAGGGCAGCTCGAGGTCGTGGAGAATGCCGTCGTTCACATCGAAGACCCACCCGTGCACGATTGGGCGTTTCCGCCGCAGGTAGTGCTTCTGCACCGTCGCGACCTTCATGATGTGGATGCACTGCTCCTGCACGTTGAGCTCGACGAGGCGCCGATACCGCGCTTCCTCGTCCTTGATGGCATCGAGTTCGTCGCGGTGCAGGCGATAGACGTCGCGGACTTCCCGTAGCCAGCCGTTGAGGAGGCCCAAATCCTTGGGCTCCATCGCGGCCAAAACGCCCCCGCAGCCGTAGTGCCCACAGACGACGATGTGGTCGACCTCGAGGTGGTCGACGGCGTACTCGATGACCGAGTGTGAGTTCAGGTCCGTATTGGGGACGATGTTTGCCACGTTTCGGTGAACAAAAACCTCACCGGGCTGACAATCCATGATGACGTTCGCTGGCACCCGCGAATCCGCGCAGCCGACGTAGAGGAAGTTGGGATTCTGCCCTTTGCCGAGCCTGTCGAAGAACTCCGGGTCGGCTTCGCGGGTCCGTTCGACCCACTTGAGATTGCGCCCAAAAATCTCGTTGTATTCTGTCATCCCTCATCCCTCACGTTCGCCAGATGCTCGTACGGATGCATGCGAGAAGCAATGCTCGGAGGGTGGGTGCTCGCGGCGGCGGCGAAGACCGACTCAGCCAGGGATGGAGGAGCGCCGAGCGAGGATCAGGTCACGCACGCGCTCGACTTCGCGGATCTCGTAGAGCACCGGAGCGACGAGGTCGCGGGGCGGCGGGAAGCGCTTCAGGGCGCCGCTTAGAGCAACCGCGCGACTCTCGGGGGCGTCCAATACCAGGAAGAGATTCGAGAGGCCGAGCACACCGCGGGTCTCGGCTACGTCGACGATGCGCCGGCGGTCCACGGAGAGCTCGGTGCGTCCGCGTCGAATGATGAGGCGCTCATCGGTCAGGAGATACTCCGTGTCGCTTCCGAGAGCCCGGGAGCGAAACGCGCCGTACCAGAGCAGCGTGCCGCCGACGCACGAGATGACCACCCACGCCACGGCGACCGCGACGAAGAAGAGGATCCAGGTGAGGGATTGTACCGGCAGTCCTCGCACCTCGAGGCCGAGGAGGATGGTTGCGACCTGATAGCCGTAGCGCAGCGCCACCCCGACGACGACCACTCCGAGGACGGCGATCCCGAGCTCGCGGAGCCCGATGTTCCAGCCCTCGGGGTGACCGCCCCATTCGATCTCTTCGCCGGGGTCGAGACGCTCCACGAGGGGCACATCTCGATGGCCGAGGGTCGTCGACGGCTCGACCCCGCGGATGGCCGCAAACACGACATCCGGAGAGCGCACGTCGAGGAACTGCAATCGCTGGCGCCGCGCGAGGGGGCCGAAGGGCACGGCACGGACGACCTCGAGGTGGCCCACCCCGGCGACGGATCGGTGCCAGGCGATGCGGCCGAACTCGATGAAGCGGCGCTCGACCGAGCGCTGCATGCCGCCCCGACGCCAAATCACCCGGCGGTCGGTCACGACGTAGATGGCCGGGTCGTGCAGGTAGCGGGGTGCAGCCAGCACGGCCGTGGCAAAGAGCGAGAGCAGCGCCGCGAGAGACACGTTCTCCCGTGCCCCCGGGGCTCCCTCGACCCAGAGGAGGAGGGCAAAGGCCACGAAGACCAGGCTCAAGGCATAAAGCACGGCCGGGCCCAGGACCCAGCGTCGGTCCCGGGAGACCTCCTCGCGATGCCCATGCCAGAGCACCTCCTCGTGGGGGAGCAATCGGAGCGCCTGGCGATCGAGGGGAATAGCGGTCACCGCGCCCTCAATGTAGCACCGGGTACCGGGCGATGCTCTCGCTCTTCGAGCCGCTTCGGCGCGCCACGAAGGCACG
>JAFDCW010000245.1 GCA_019312705.1 Deltaproteobacteria bacterium | reverse complement strand
CAGGACTGAAGCGCTATCTGCTTGTCTTCGAGTACCCGGATGAGCCCGCCAGCGTTGGTCTGGAAGGCGGCGAAGGACTGGTTGGATTGCACCCAGAGCCTGTCCATCGTGTAGGAACGAATCGTGTCACTCGCATCGATTTCATAGGCGCGAAACGCCGACTGAGACCCCGATCCTGTCGAGATGCCCATGGTGACTTGGTAGGCGCAGCCCGCGAAGACGACGTCGAAGGCGCGGCTGGCGCCCTCGATCATCACCCGGAACGAAGTGGTGTTGGCGTCCGTCGTGCCGGTGATCGCCACCGCGTCGCCCACCGTGCGCACATCTACGCCGAGAGTGGCGTACGTGAGGCCAGGCACCTCGACCGGCGAGCCGACCGCCGCCAGGGAGGCATCGAAGCGCTGTACGAGCATCGTTCCGCTGCGGGTGAACACCAGGTAGGCGTGGTCGCCAACCATCGCCAAGCCCGCCATCCGGGCGTCGGCGCCACCGACGTCGAGAACGACCGGGCTGAGGAGCATCGAGCCATCGGGGCTGAAGGCCGCCCCATGGATCGCCCCGGCCCCCGGTTCGACGAGCCCCGTCGCCCAAGCCGCGACGAAGCGACCGCCACCGAAAGCGACGGGGCCGGCGATGGCGTTTTGGGTCGGCGCGAAGACCCCGCCAGGGCCCACGGGATCAGCAGTATTCGACCGCGGTACGCCATGGTTCAGCCAACCAACAGCTAGGAGAGTAAGGGCTCCCCGCGCCTACACCAACGTCGGATGCAGAACTACCGCGCGAACGACGCCGGCATCGCGTTTGACCGGGGCGCAGAGCCGGACGCGTGCGTATGGGGCTTGCCTCGACCCGTGCCCGGTCAGCGGCCGGTGCGGCGACGGCCTCGCCGGAGCACGAGGGCTAGCGGGAGGAAAGCGAGCCACAACCATGGGGCGTGGGACGGCGAGGCCACCTCGGTGGCGCTGCACCCCCCGGTCATCTCCCCCGTGGTCATGCCCGTCCCAGAAGTATCGCCACGGCCGCCTCCGCCGTCGCCATCGGTTGACGTCGGCGGGCCGCCGGTTCCGCTGTCGGCCGCCGGCTCCGGCGCGCCCCCGTCGGCGCCGGCCATCACACCCCCGTCGTCTTCCGGCATCGCAGGAGGCGTCGGCGTCATGTCACAACCGATACGCTCGGTGCTCACGATGAAGTCGTCGAAGGAGATTCGATTCGGGCGGTCGGCGTCGCCATCGGCGATGTAGTGGCTCATGTTCGCGCGGTTCAGGCCGAGCTCCCCGACGTCGCGCCAGTTCATGCCGCCTTCTTCGTGGATCAACGTGTCGTTGAGCCAGAAGGCCATCTCGCCATCGCTCGAGCCGGGGGTATTGATCTTCATCTTCACCTCGAGGCAGGCCCACTCGCCCCGGGGCATGGGCACCGGCTCGGGTGATCGAAAGAGATTGCCCCAGCAACACTCGGGCCCGCTGTCGCAGGCCATGTCCTTGCCCGCACACCCGTTGCAGATGTTCGTCGCGTAGCTGCCACTGCAGTAGCCCCCCGCGTCACAGCGCATCTCCGGGTGGTAGGTGTAAAAGAAGAGCCCGCGGTCGCTGTTGAAGTCGACGGTGGTACCGGCGTGGCGGTAGCCGTTGGGACGGCACCCGGCGTTGCCGCTGCCCTCCCAGTAGGCGGTCGGCCGTGTGCCGCCGAGGCTCAGGAAGTGGTGCACGTAGTTGTGTTCCGCCGCGAGCTTGACCCGGGTGCGCAGATAAAGCTGGTCGTGGTTGATGAGGTCGCAGCCCTGCCGACCCTCCCCTGCGCAGTGGCGATAGACGAGCTCCGCACCCTGGAAGTTGGCGCCGGCGGCGGCCGGCATATGCATCGCGTAGTCGCCCTCGAAGACGTGGTCGGCGTCGTCGCTCAGGTAGAGCCGGTCCGGATTGTTCATGTCGCCGGAACATCCACGGCACTCGACGAAGTCCGACGACGCGAACCAGCTGGCCCAACCGGCATCTGCGCCCTCGAAGTCCTCGCACATGAGCCACTCGGCGGCCGGGTCGTCGCAGATGGATGCGTCCGCTGCCCGGGGAACGAGCATCACGAGCATCACGCCAGCCACCGCGGCCACGGTAGCTGCCCGCCGGAACAGTCGGCGGCGCCGGGAACCACGAAGCAGCAAGCCCAGGAAGCCCAGGAAGCCGGCGAAGAGCGGTGCCCAACCGGAGCTCTTCGTCGCGCCGGGACTGACCGTACATCCACCGGTCATGCCGGCGGCGTCGGTCGCGGGAGGAGCGGTCGTCGTGCCCCCGTCCCCCGTCGGGGCGGTGACTGCACCATCGGCGCCGCCCGGGCCTCCCATCGGCACGCCACCATCGGCACCGGGTTCATCCATGGGCGCAGGGTCCGTCGGGTCCGTCGGGTCCGTCGGGGGGGTCGAGGTCGCTCCGAGGCCAACCTCCGCCGCCGTGTCGGCGATCACCAGCTCATCGAGGAACCAGTCCTGTGCCCGGGGCGCCCCGTCGTGGAAGTACTGCCCGATGAGAAACTGGTCGAAGGCGGCGCCGGGGTTTTCGCTCGTACGGAGGACGACGTCCTCGGCCTCGTAGAGGAGTTCTCCGTCGCAGTAGTAGCGCACGACTCCATCGGCGTTGGTCGTCCCGGCACCGACGGTGTTCAGGCGGATCTCGGCGATGATCTCGTGCCAGTCTCCCTGAAACCTGGGGCCCGGGGTCGCGGTGAAGACCTCTTCGGGGGAGCGCGCGAGGAGGCGACCGTTGCGGTAGACGGATCCCGAGCGGTAGCAGTCGCCATCACCGTGGCCGTCCGGCGCACCATTGCAACCGTGCACGCCGCGGTCCTCGGTGACCGTGCGCAGGTCGTCGCCGATCCGCGACATGTCGACGTTGAGGGTGTCCTGGGCGCTCACGATGCCGCGGCCTTCGACGTGCTCGACGTAAACCGTCAGGTGCGTCTCGGCGGGGCCGATCCAGCGGCTGTCCATATTGGTCAGGAAGTAGAGCTCGTGAGGGCCGTAGCTAGGCCGAAACTCCCAGTTGTCGCTGTAACGCGCGAAGTAGCGCAGGTAGACGACCTGGCTCTCGGGGAACTGGATGCGCATCGCGCCTCTCCCGGACGGCGTCACGTCGCCGACGGCGAAGTGATACCGGAGGCAGCCGCCGGCGTGGCATCCGTCGGTCACGATGTCGACGGAGGTCGAGTCGTACCAACCGCGGTCGGTCAGCGCCCCGTCATCGAAAGCCTCTTCGACGAAGACTTCCGCCTGCGCCGCCCCGACGAAAGCGAAGGAGAGAACGACGGCGAGTGCGAGTGTGCACGCGAATGGAAAACGATACGACCTCATGACTCTGGTGTACCGATGGGGCAGGTCGGGGACCATTGTTCGCCCCTAAACTCCCCTAAGCAGCATCGAGACCACCCATGTTGCCCCGCAATTCCGGGGATTCGGGGCCGCCGGGACGCCCGAATGCTCTACTCTCCTCGCACCTTGTCGTTGCTCGATTGGTTCAAGACCGGCCCCGATGCGCCGCCGCGTTTCGCCGAAACGCCGACCGATGCGAAGCCCGAGTATCTGCGCAAGCAGTGGAAGATCATCATCACGCTGATCATCGGCTACTCGTTCTTCTACACCTGTCGCCTGAGCCTCTCGGTCGCGAAAAAGCCGATGCTCGATGCCGGGGTGCTCACCATCGACGAGGCGGGGCTGATGGGCTCGGCCCTCTTTTTCACCTACGCCTTCGGCCGTTTTACCAACGGCTTCCTCTCGGACCACGCCAACATCCGCCGCTTCATGGCCTTGGGCCTCTTCGTTTCGGCCCTCATCAACATCGCCCTCGGCCTGACCACCGGCGCGTTCTTCTTCATCGTGCTCTGGGGCATCAACGGATGGTTCCAGTCCATGGGCTCGGCGCCGTCGGCGGTCTCCATCTTCCAGTGGTTTTCACCCAAGTACCGCGGCTCGCGGTACTCGACCTGGGCGGGGTCCCACAACATTGGCGAGGGCATCACCTTCGTCGTCACCTCGAGCGTGGTCGCCGCATGGGGCTGGCGGTCGGGCTTCATCGTCCCTGGCGTGCTCTGCATCCTGGTCGCCCTCGGCATCTTCATGTTCCACGAAGACCGCCCGGCGACCCTCGGCCTGCCCACCCCCCCCGAAGCCTTCGACGAACCACCGGAAGAAAAGACAAAGGCCAAATCCGTGGGCACCTTTCGGGCGCAGCTCGGCGTCCTCCGAAGCCCCATCGTGTGGGTCATCGGCGCCGCCTGCGCCTCGATGTATGTCTCGCGGTACGCCATCAACTCCTGGGGCCTGCTCTTCCTCCAGGAAACCAAGGGCTACACCCTCGTCGATTCGGGTTTCGCCATGGGCGCCTATCCGATCATGGGCCTCGTCGGCGCCGTGCTCTCCGGCATCATCTCCGACAAGCTCTTCCGGAGCGATCGCCAACTACCGACCTTCGTCTTCGGCCTCTGCAACCTCGGCGGAATGGCGCTTCTCTTCTTCGGCCCAGAGAGCCGCGCCATCGACGCCCTCGCCCTCGGCATCTTCGGCTTCGGCATCGGCGGCCTGGTGGTCTTCCTCGGCGGCCTGACCGCGGCCGAGCTCATCTCGAAGAAGGCTGTCGGTGCGGTGAAGGGCTTCATCGGCCTCTTCAGCTACCTCGCGGCCTCGGCTCAGGAGTACCTGAGCGGCGTGCTCATCGACGTCACAGGCGTTGGCAACAGTCTCGAGTACGATTTCGGTCCAGCGATCGCGCTCTGGATGGGCGCCGGAGTGCTGTCGATGGTCCTCGCCGCGAGCGTGCCCGTAGTCGTCCGGGCCGTGCGCCGAACCGCAAACGGGGACGACGCGCCGGCCGGGGCCTGAGCGCGGCGGCCGCCCTCTAGTAGGTGAGAACCGAAAAGACGTCGACGCCAGCGAGGCGCTCGCGGCCCTTGAGGAAAGCGAGCTCGACGACGAAGGCGGCCCCGAGCAAGTCGCCGCCCTGCTGCTTCACGAGCTCGCAGGTCGCCCAGGCCGTCCCGCCGGTGGCGATGAGGTCGTCGATGACCAGGACCTTCGCGCCTTTGGGGAAGGCGTCGACGTGCATCTCGATGGTGTCCGTGCCGTACTCGCGCTCGTACTCCATGCTGATCGACTCCCAGGGAAGCTTGCCCGGCTTACGCACCGGCACGAAGCTCGCGGTCATCCGGGCAGCGAGGGCCGCGCCGAAGATGAAGCCGCGCGACTCGACGCCGACGATGACGTCGGGGCGATCGCGTGCGTAGCGCTCGGCGAGCACGTCGAGGCTCGCGACGAAGGCCGTCGGGTCCGCCAAGAGCGGCGTGATGTCCTTGAAAACGATGCCCTTCTTCGGAAAGTCGGGCACGTCGCGGATCGTCTTTGCGATCATCGCCAATCGTTCGTCGATCATCCGCTCTTCTCCTCGTTCTTGCCGTCGTCCGTTTGTCCGTCGGCGTCGTCGGTCTCGGCGTCTCGCTCCCCCGCTACCCAGGCTGCGATGCCGAAGTGGTCGCCGTGAGTCGCGTCGAGGTCGAGGGGCGTCACCGACGCCCAGCCCTCGTCGACGGCCTCGGTGTCGGATCCGTCGATCTGCTCGTGGGGCTTGGGGCCCGGGCCGCCGATCCACATATAGTCGCTGCCGCGGGGGTCGGTGCGCACCGAGATCATGTCTTGATACGCGCGGCGTCCGAGGCGAGTGACCCGAATGCCCGCGATCTCACCGGCCGGAAAGTTCACGTTCAGGAGCGGCGCCGGGCCATCCCCGATCGACACGTCGAGGAGCCGAGCCACGACGTCCGTCGCCAGTTCCGCGCATGTCGGTAGGTTGTCCTCCGACAGGGCGGAGAAGGCCACCGACGGAATGCCACGAAAGGCGGCCTCGCGGGCTGCGGCAACAGTCCCCGAGTAGTGGATGTCGTTGCCGAGGTTGGGGCCACGGTTGATCCCCGATACGACGATATCGGGGGTGCGGGGTAGGAGATCGCGATGAAAGAGAGCCACGTAGGTGCAATCAGCCGGGGTGCCGTCGACGGCGAAAACGCGATCTTCCACCTTCGTGAGCCGCAGCGGCTTGTGCAGCGTCAATGCGTGGCTGTTGGTGCTCTGCTCTCGGCGCGGCGCCACGGTGTAGACGTCCCCGAGGGGCCTGAGGGCCTCCCGGAGCAGCTTATTGCCAAGGGCTTCCACGCCATCGTCGTTCGCGACCAGGATCAGGGGTTTTTCCGTCACAGCGCGGCAAATACCGCAGAAGCGGACGCTGGACAACCCGCCCCTTCCTTCGGTAGCTTGCCCCCTATGGAAGACGCTGGACTCATCGCGCGGGACGTAGCCCTCCTGCAAAAGGCTCAGGGCATCGGCGCCCAGCCGAGCTACCTCATCATCTTCGCCTTGGCTGCGATCATGAGCGTCTGCGCGATCGTCGGCGTGCTCGCCGGTGGCATCGTTGGCATCGTCATCTTCGTCGTGATCGCCATCATCGGCGCCATCGCCCGGTTCACGCCGGTCGGGGACAACCTGATCATCGCGGTGGTCGTCATCGCGTCGCTCATCGTCGGTGTGACTGCGGTTGCCGGCGCCGGCTACTCCCTCACGGGAGGCGGCCACGTGGCAGCCCCGGCCGCGGCGCCCGCGAGCGAGTAGCAAGCGAGCGCGTCGAAACGACGTATACGAAGAGAGAGGCCCATCGCATGCGATGTGGCCTCTTTT
>JAFDCW010000010.1 GCA_019312705.1 Deltaproteobacteria bacterium | reverse complement strand
CAAGGGCTCGCAGATAGGGCCAGTGAGAGAGTTGATTGCCCGGGCCAACGCCCATGGCGCCGCGACCGTCGCCGGGGGCGCGGGGCCGACGCTTCAGTCGAAGGACTATGAAGGGCTCGCCGACTACGTCGTCGCGGGCGAGTGCGAGCCGCTCATCGACAAGTTGGTCGAGGACATCGAAGCGGGCGTCTCCGAAGGCACCTACCGAACGCCAGAGGTGGCGGATACCTCCAACGCCCCCCTGCCGCGCTACGACCTCGTCGAGCTCGACCGCTACATGTTCGTGGGCATGAGCTACACTCGGGGTTGTCCGTTCGCTTGCGAGTTCTGTGCGCAGATCGAGATCTTCGGCAGGAAGCCCCGTTCGCGTAGTGCCGAGGACATCCTCGCCGAGCACCAGCTTCTTTTCGATCTGGGCTTCCGCGGGATGATCGACCTCGGCTACGACAACCTGATCGGCGACATCCCGAAGACCGAAGAGGTCCTCGAGAAGATGCTCGTCTGGAACCGCGAGCACGGCTATCCGTTCTGCTACAGCACCGAGGCCACCATGAACCTCGCTCGGCAGCCCCGGCTGCTCGAGCTCATGCGGGACAACGACTTCCGCTACATCTTCATGGGCATCGAGAGCGGCGACGAAGACGCCCTCAAACAGACGAAGAAGGGCCAAAACCTCGCCATGGCGCCGGAGGAGGCCGTCCGCGTCGTCAACTCCTACGGGATCATCGTGAACACGGGGTTGATCCTCGGATTCGACGCGGAGAAGCCCGACGCCCCCGAGAAGATGCTGGATATGGTGAAGCGAACGGGGGTGTTCCCGACCCTCGTGCTTCCGCTGCACGCCCTGCCCAATACCGGCCTCTCGGCTCGCCTCGCAAAGGAAGGGCGCCTCTTCCAAGGGGGCGTCGTCAACAAGAGCGAGCGAACCGACACCGCGACCACCGGGCTGAACTTCGTGACCGCCCGCCCGCGGGTCGACGTCCTCAATGACCTCTGCCACGTCCTCGAGGAACTCTACCGGCCCGAGGTCCACTATGAGCGAACCAAGCTCATCACGCGCCAGCTCCAGACGAAGTACAAGCATCAGCCTCCCAAGGAGAAGCTCCTGCAGTACGGCGTGGCGTTCACGAAGATCGCTCGGATCATGAACGTCGATCGCCAAACCCGGACACTCTTCTGGAAGTCCCTCGCCCGCGCGGCGGTCACGAACCCGAGCGCCGTGGCGCCTTTGATCGGTCAGGCCGTCATGAACGACAGCTACTCGAAGCTGTCGCAGAGCTATGTGGCGGCGCTCCGGGAAGAGATCGCGGCCGTCGAGGCGGTCGGGGAAGACGCCTTCAACCGGACCATGCTCGGTACCCCCGAGCCTCTTCTCAGGAAGCCCGCCGAGACGCGAGCCTGAGGGCAACTCGGAAGGCCCTTGGGACCGGGGGGCCGGTCGTTGGGGCCGTTGGGCCCCTGGCCTCAGTCGGCCAGGGCCTCTAGGTCGACGTGCACCTCATACGCCGCGTCACCCACGTGCAACGTGCCGACGACTCGCGTGCGGTCCCGCGCGAGGCTGCCGAGCCAATAGCCGGCGAGCATCTCCGCGGTCTCGAGGCCGTCGCCGAGCAAGCGCACCGGCGCCGACGCCTCGGCGTAGACCGCGAGCATACGCACCCCGTCGTCGTCGAAGAGCACCAGCTCCGCCGCCGGGGCCTCGAAGGTCGCGATGAGCCGTCCGGTGTCGGGCTGGCGCATGGCGACGGCGGAGGCCGCGGCGACGCGGAGAGGCGCCGCGGCGGGGGCGCTCGCCATGCGTAGCACCGCGGCCCGGCGACGGCATGGCGTGCAGTGGGCGACGTGCAGCGCGAGAGAAGCCAGCGCAAAGCCGTCGAGGTTGCCGAGGGTTGCCGCGCTGAGGCGGCCGTCGGGGGCATGCAACGGGTCGGCGGGGCCGCCGAGGGCATCCGGGGCTGCGCCGCCCAGAGCTTCGAGGCCGGCCCGAGCGAGCTCGGTCGCCCACCGGCGATCCTCCGCGTCGTCTGCGCTCTCGTCCGCCCCGCCCGCCCCCCCCGCGAGCAACGCGCGACGGCCCGCCTTCATGAGCGCGCGGCGGCGATCGTCGGCAACCTCGTCGAGGCCACCGAGGACGGCCAGGCCGACCGCCCCGGCGAGCGCTTCGAGGACGGCGTCGGGGCCCGCCCCCGCCTCGAGGGCGCGGCCGCTAGCTCCAACGGCGCTACCGCTGGCTCCGACGGCGCTGCCGCTGATCTTGTCGAACCAGGCGAAGAGAAGGGCGAAGGGCTCGGTCATGGTTTCTTTCTATTTCCCCAACTTCGGTTGGACGGCCCAGCGCCCGCGGGACTGACATTCTTCGCCGGCTTCTGCCGATTGGGCCGCGTCTTGCCGGCGTCGCCCCGGCGACAGCCTTGGAGATGCACGCTCAGGGTTGCCGCAATCGGGTGATCCCACGCCTCGAGGGCCGGCAGGAGCACCTGCTCTCGGCCCCGCTCCACCCACTTGTAGACGGCGGCCTTTGACGGCGGCGGGTCTCGGTCGAGGGCGGCGATGATCGCGGGGGTATCCATCCCGCGCACGTTCGCCATCAGCGCCACCTGGGCCCGGAGCAGGCTCGCGTTTCGCTTCTTGGGCTGGGCGATGGCCTCGCCGACGAAGGCCGCGGCCCGGTCGAGGACTGCGTCTAAGGCCGCGTCGATCGCCGCGCCTTCGTCCTCGGGGCGGGCGTCTTGGGCTTCGGTTCGGGGACCGACGCGCTCGAGCCAGGTCGCCGAGTCGTCCTTGGGCGTGGCCCGGAGAGCCTTGTCCATCAGCTGGCCGCCTCGGCTCCGGTGGTGGTCCATGTGGGCGCTCTTGTGCACCTGCCGAAGCCACGCTTCGGCGCGCCCCTCGGTATCGGCCTCCATGGCTTGCACGGCGCCCATCACCTTGAGCAGCGTGCGCTGGCGTACGTCATCGTGGACCCGGTGATCGAGCCGGTACCGGCGGTCGAGGTGGTCCGAGAGGCTGCGCCAGGCCCACCCGAGGCGCGGGCTTGCGGGGTCGTCAGCATCTCGGAGGGCGCTGAGGGTTTCGAGCAGCGCCATCTCAGGCCACCAACTGCTTCCGCAGGGCCACGATCTTCTTTCGCAGGGGGACGATGAAGCCCATCGACACAGTCGCGTTCTGGGATTCCATCGCCCGGGCGGTGTGCCACTTCGAGAGCGCCAGGCGCGCCGTCGCTCGCACGAATTCGACCCCGAGGGCGCCGTGAGCCCGCCTGGCCTTCATCACGCCGAAGGCAGAGCACACCAGCTCGAGTTCGCCGCGATCGATCGTGCCGAGGGCTACCTCGTCGACGAGGTTGGCTCGGATGATCGATCCGCGGCGGCGGACCAGCACCACGATCATGACTAGGAACCCCACGACGAAAAGTAGCCAGAGCGGGAAGAGCAGCAAGAAGGGGATGCCCTCGGCGACGCTCGCCGAGCCGTTCCAGACCATATGCAGGAAGACGGCCGCGGCGTAGCCGCCGAAGGGGGCCAGGTACTTCACCGCGTCGGATTTCGTTTCTCGGGAGAGACCGAGGGCGAAGCCGAACATGGAGGTGTAGACCGGGTGGGCCCAGGGGCTCAAGAACCCCCGGAGGCCCACCGTCATCGCGAGCACGTCGAGGCCCTGGGAGGTCGCCTCGGAGTAATAGATGACGTTTTCGACGGTGGCGAAGCCGATGGCGGTGAAGGTCGCGTAGATGATCCCGTCGACGATGCCGTCGAACTCGCGCTTCAAGAAGAAGGCGACGCCCCAGACCCCGAGGCCCTTGAAAAACTCTTCGACGAAGGGCGCGCTGATCACCGCGCTGATGAGCCCGCCGAACCGCGGCCCGGCCACTGCGGTCGCGCCGAGCATGACGAAGGAATTGATGACCGCGGAGAACCCACAGGCGGCGATGCCGCCCCAGGCGAGGGCGCCGAGCAGCGCGTACCAGGGCTCCGGGTCGTAGCGGTCGAGGATGCGGGGGACCGTGAGATAGACGAGGGCCGCCGGGAACGCGAGGACCGCGCCGAGGAGCATGGCTCCGTACGCGCCGATGGGGTTCGGGGCGAAGAGGGGCGGGACGAGGAAGACGAGGAAGAGCAGGCCTCCGCCGATGACCAGACCGATGATGAAGAGCACGAGGCCTACCTGGCGTCGCTTCTTTTCGGGGTCTGGGAGGTTCATTGGTTTCGGAGAGTACCCGCTCAGAGGCGTATCGCGCGGCCAAGGAGGGGACCGAGGGTGCGATGAATCTGCCCCGGGCTATTGCTCTCGAGGGCGCGGGCGGCGCGTTGGCTGTGCTTGCCGAGGAATCTGGGCACATCCCCGTAGCGGGGCAGGTGGGTCAGGGCCGCGAGGCTCCGGGCGGCGGCGTCGCGGTCGAGGGCGCCGTGGCGCGTCCGGGCCCGGGCTTCGACGAGCACGTTGAGCTGAGCGAGGAAGCGCACGTGGGGGAGGGCGCCGCGGCCGAGGGAGACGGGGGAGTCGGCGAGCAAGGCGTAGCCGCGATCCGGGCGCCGGCTGTGGGTCAGGGCTTCCCCGAGCAGTCGCCGGGCCGTGAGCCCCGGGAGCGGCGTTGCGCCGATGGCCTCCTCGATCACCGGGACCTCGAGGACCGACCTCACCTCGCGGTATCGCTCGGCGTGGGCGAGGGCGGATGCCCAAGCGACGCGCAGCCATGCCTCCCGGGACGCTTGTCTGCTTCCTGGCGCGGCCTCGACTTCCCCGAGCGCTTGTCGGTAGCACTCCCGAGCTTCGGCGAGGTCTCCCGAACGCCCGAGGGCCTCGATCAGGTATCCGCTGGTCCTCGGGGCGGCGCGGGGCCGGTGGGCCCGCACCAACTCGAGGGCCCGGCGCTGGTGCTTCACCGCTCTTTTGGCGCGGCCCCGGGCGAGGGCGACGAGGCCCGCCGAGCCGTGGGCCTTCAAGAGTTCGCCGCGCAGGCGCCCCCGGCGGGCAATGGCGATGGCCTCATCGGCGGCTTGGGTCGCGTCGTCCCAACGGCAGAGGCGCGCGAAGGTAAGTGCCTCGTGCTGGGCGAGCACGGTTCGTTGGGCGTCGGGGACCGCCTCGTCGCCGAGGGGACCAAAAGCGAGGTCTCGTGCTTCGGCCAGGATCTTTCTACTCTCTTCCGGAGCGCCGAGGTGCCGGGTGACGGCGCCGCGCATGGTGAGCACCTCCACCCGGAGGTCCGGGCGGTACTCCGGCAGCTCGACCAGGAGTCGTTCGAGGCTCTCTCGCTGGGTCGGCCATCGGTAGCCGTCCCACCCCGACCAGAACGCGCTCCGGGCGGCGGTGACGGCCTGGTCCGGGTCGCGATGAGTCGCCGGCGTGGCTTCGAGGGCGGCGTCGAGGAGGGCCCGGGTGGTCGCGACCCCGATCACCTCGAGCCCGTCGGCGACTCCTCGCACGGACGCGCGATTTCGAGTCGGCACAATCGCCCGGCGCAGGTCGTCCCGAGACGCGAGGCAGCCGCTCAACTTTTGGGCGAGGCCGCCTACGGACTCGACCCGGCCCCCATTCAGGTCCCCGCTGATGAGGGTGCCAGGCCGTACCGGGCGTCCGCTGAAGAGCGCAACCGCGGACGTGAACGTGGCCGCGCCGAGGGAGCGCCCGGTGATGTCGAGGCGCTCACCGACCGCCGGCTGGGCATAGGCGAGGCCGTACCGTTCGAGGCCTCCCGGCGGGGGGGCCTCCTTCACCTCGGCGGCGGCGGCTTCGAGGGCCGCGGTCACGACGGCGCCGCGCCCTTTGCCTCTGAGGGATACGAAGACCAGGCGACCAAAGCCGAGGCCTCCAGTGCTTCCAAGGCTCCCGGGGGCCACGAAGGGCAGGACCACGGCGTGGGGGGGGACCGGGGCGTCGAGGGCCGAAAAGAGCGAAGCGTCGACCCCGAGGCCGAGGATCTCTGCCCGGAGGTCTTCGCGGATAGCCCCGGGGTCCGAGAGCAGGAGGGCGCGCTCGATGGCGTCGAGGGCATAGCGGCGCTCGCCGATTCGCGGCGCGGCCCGGTGCCGCTCGAGGAGCAGATCGAGGCGCCCCGCGGTCACCAAGGTTTCGATGGGCACGTGCATCGCCGGCTCGCCAGTGTCGCATGGAGGGCGAGGCCCGAGCGAGGTGGTTTCGGTTAGGACGAGTCCGCGCAGTTCGTCCATGGTGGGCGAAGGGGCGCCGCGAAGGCGCGCTTGAAGAGGGCGTCGTGGTCGCGCATCGGCGCGGCCTCATCGGGCTGGGCGGGGGCAGTTGCGCGGGAAGCGCCCCACCATCGCCGCCGCAAAGCTCCCCACGCCGCAGGCCATGTTGTTTGCGGCGTAAACGAGTACCATCCGCCGTCGATGGGGCTCTTTTTCACCGTCCATGAGGCATTTCACGAGCCGGCGACGCGGGTCTACCGCGTGGTCGAGGGGCTGATCTGGGCGCTCATCGTGCTTTCGGTCGTGCTCCTTGCCGCCGAGCCGTTCCTCCTCGACAACGCCGGCGATGCCCCCGGGTGGTGGATGTTCATCGACAAGGTGCTGCTCGCCATCTTCGCGGTCGAAGTGTCGCTGCGCATCCTGAGCTACCGCCCCCTCGACCTCGAGGTCTTCGCCCGGCCGCCCCTCGGGGCCGTGCGCACCCACGTCGTCAGTCGGCTTCGCTTCGCGCTCCAGCCATCGAACATCGTGGACATCGTCACGGTCCTCTCGTTCGTGCCGGCGCTCCGGGGCCTTCGTGCATTTCGTCTGCTTCGCTTGCTGCGCTCAGTGCGGGTCTTCCGCTACGCGAACCCCTTCGAGGGGGTGATGTTCGCCATCGAACGGGACCGGTTGCTCTTCACCCTCGCGTTCTCCGTTCTCGGGGTCGAGGTGATCGTCGGCGGCGCGAGCATCTTCCTCGTCGAGCGCTTGGAAAACCCCGGCATCAATAGCTTTGCCGACGGCATTTGGTGGGCCCTGGTCACCATCACTACGGTCGGTTTTGGCGACATCACCGCGGTCACATCCCTCGGCCGCGTCGTCGCTGGTTTCTTGATGGTCAAGGGCATGTTCACCCTGGCGTTCTTCGCAGGTATCGTCGGTCACAGCCTGCTCAATACGGTGTTGAGCGTGCGGGAGGAGCAGTTTCGAATGTCCGGTTACGTGAACCACATCGTGGTGTGTGGGTACACCGAAGGGGCCCGGCTGCTCCTCGACGGCCTGGCCGAAGAGCTCGACTTGGAGAAGACCAAGACGGTGCTCTTCGCCAACCACACGCGGCCCCATTCGCTGCCGCCGCAATTCCTCTGGGTCGAGGGCGACCCGTCGAAGGAGAGCGAACTCGACAAGGCGCGGCTGAGCCACGCCCGGGCCGTCTTGCTCGTCGCCGACCGCTCGCTTCCGGTGCAATCCGTCGACGCGACGACGATTCTCACGGCGTTCACCATTCGCTCCTACCTGGCGAGGCAGGAGAGCGCCAAGCTCCGCAAGCAGCCCGTCTACGTCCTCGCCGAGATCCTAGACCCCGAAAACGTCGAGCACGCCCAGACCGCCGGCGTCGACGAGATCGTGCAGACCACCCGGGTCGGTTACGATCTCCTGACCCACGCCGTCACCAATCCCGGCACCGGGGGGGTCGTGAGTCAGATCGCGCTGCACGGGGAAGCGAACTTCTACGTGGGTCAGGTACCCGGCTCCCTCGACCTCCCACTTTCCTATGGTGAGATTTCGACCAGTGTTCGCGAGCAGACCGGCGCCCTGGTCATCGGATTTCGCGGTCAATCGGACGCCGGAGAGCGGGTGAACCCGCCCGACGAGACGATGGTTCAGCCGGGGTCCCATTTGATCTATCTCGCGGAAGCCGCCGTGCTGAAATCACCTTCCTGAAGAACACTACCCCTCATGTGCATGAGAATCACGCAGCCCTTCATCGCTGGCCTCGCGGCCGTCCTCTTCGCAATGCTCTTCTCGGCGGGCTGCACCGATAGCCACGGCGGCGACGGCGGCGCCGGCGACAGTGGCGCGACCGACGCTGCCCGAGACACGGGCGTCGCCGACACCGGCGGCGGCGGGATCTCCGACTGCACGGCGCCGTCCGATTGTGTCGTGGTCCCGGTGAGTTGTTGCGGCTCCTGCGGCGCGGCAACGCGTGGGGATGCGGTAGCCATCAACGTCGATCGCAGGAGCGACCACCAGACCGCGGCGTGCGGCGGTGGAACGGTCGGGTGCCCGGCCTGCTACTCCCCCCAAGACCCGTCCCTCGTTGCCACGTGCAACGCCGGCACCTGCGAGGTGGTCGATCTGCTCGCGGACCCGGTAAGCGAGTGTGTCGACGGCATGGACTGTCGCCTGCGCACCCAGTCGTGCTGCGAGTGCGGTGGCGATACGACCATGGAAGGCCTCATCGCCATTCCGCGCACGTCTGAGGAGGCCTACATGACGCTGGTCTGTGACGACGGTCCCATGTCCGGCTGCCCAGAATGCGCGCCCGTGTATCCGATGGAAGCATCGGCTGTGTGCGATGGGACGGGGCACTGCGCCGTCGTATGGGATGGCGCGCCCTGATACGCGTCCTCTTAGTTGCCGTCATCTTGGCGGCGGCTGTCGCGTGCGGTGACGACGACGGAGAGCCGGCGCGAGGTGAGGCCAGCCATCGGGCCGAAGGCGCCGGGGACCCCGCCGAGGGCGCCTCCGCAGACCCAGCCGAGGCTCCCGAGGCGGTCACCGTGCGCTATGACTTTGCCGCCCACCTCGCCCGGGCCGAACATCGCGAAGGAGAGGTGCTCGTCGTCGATTTCGGCGCGCCCCGGAGCCATCAGTTCACCCTCGGGGGGTGGCAGACGCAGCTCGGGGACGACCACTCTTTCGACGACGTCAGCACCCTCGTGGTCCCCCGGGTCACGGGCAAGGTGCTCTTGCCGCGCCTCGGTCCCGGTCGATTCATCGTCAAGTTGCGCGCCCGGGCGTTCGGCGATGGGCGTATGACGACCTACCTCGGCGAAGAGACCCTCGGCCACGCGACCTTGCCCACCGATGGCTCGTTCCAGGTCGTTACGCTCACCCTGCCCGAAGACGCCCTCGCGAGCGCCGAAGCGTTTCTCCAGATGCGTGTTCCCCGGGGGGGGCCGGCGCGCGGCGTGGGAAGCGCGGGCCTCGCCATCGATTGGCTGCGCATCGGCCCCGCCGATGCCGACCTCCGGGAGACCGCGCCGGCTACGGACCGGGATTTGCTGAGTGACGGGCAGAGCCTCTCCCTCGCCGGGGGCACGAGCCTCGCTTGGAGCTTCGAGGTCACCCCGGGGGCTCGGTTCCGGGCCCAGGTTGCGGGCTCCGGGGGATCGGGGGGAGCCGGCGGTACGTTGCGCCTTCGCCTCGCGACGGACGGCGGCGCGGTGCGCGAGGTCGCCAGTGTCGTCGCCAGCTCGGAGGGTGCCGCGGTGGACGTCGACCTCGCGGGGCACGCTGGCCAGATCGTACGCCTCGAGCTGGTCGCCGAAGGCGCGGACCTGCGCATCTCGGACCCCGCGGTCGTCACCCTCGGCGCCGAGGACTTCGCCCCCCGGCCCGCGGCCCCGCGCAACGTACTGGTCTACCTCGTCGATACTCTCCGGCGCGACAAGCTCACCATCTACGACCCCGACACCCGGGTGCGCACCCCGGGGCTCTCGTCCTTCGTTTCGGCTGGGGCCGCGGTCTTTTCCCGGGGCCATACCCAGGAGAACTGGACCAAACCGTCGGTTGCGACCCTGCTCTCGGGGCTCCTGCCCTGGGAGCATACGGCGACCTCCGACGACGCGGTCGTCCCGGGGAGCGTCGAGTTGCTCTCGGAGACCTTGAAGGATGCTGGTTTTCATACCGGCGCCTTCATCGCCAACGGCTACGTCTCGGACAAGTTCGGCTTTCGCCAAGGCTGGGCGAGCTTCCGCAACTACATCCGCGAGGGGCGCCGGACCCAGGCGAGCTTCGTCGCCGCCGACGTCCTCGGTTGGCTCGACGACCGGCCCGAGGATGAGCCCTTCTTTTTGTACGTGCACACCATCGACCCCCACGTGCCTTACATGCCGCCCAACGACGTGCTCGAGACCTACGACCCCGGGCCCTACGATGGGCCCGTCGATTTTGGCCGCGACCGCCAGACTCTCGAAAAGATCAAGAGCGGTGCGATGCGCATCAACGCCCGAGACCGACAGCGCTTGGAGGCTCTCTACGACGGCGAAATCACCTACCACGACGTGCACTTCGCCTCGATCATCGAGGGCCTCACCCGGCGCGGCCTTGCGGAAGACACCCTTGTCGTCTTCACCAGCGACCACGGCGAAGAATTCTTCGACCACGGCTCCGTCGGCCACGGTCATTCGGTCTACGAGGAGCTGCTCTCGGTGCCCTTCGTCATTCGCATTCCCGGGCTGACCGCGGCGTCGTCGCGCATCGAAGACCCGGCGGGCCTCGTCGACATCGCACCGACCATCCTCGACGCCCTCGGCCGCCCCGTGCCCGAGGCGATGACCGGGCGCTCGCTGCTGCCCTTGCTGCGCGGTGAGGTCCCGGATGCCCCACGGGCTGTCATCAGTGGCTTCATGAACGGCTGGCGCACCATCGTCGTCGGCCGCTACAAGCTCATCCAACGCACCTCCGCCCGGATGATGCTCTACGACCTGGAGGCGGACCCGGGGGAGACGACGGACCTCGCCGCGGACCGGCCCTTGGCCGTGCGCTACCTGCGCGGGCTCCTCGGCCTCACCCTCGCCGGCGCCGCGGCCGGTGCCCCAACCCACCGCGCCGAAGAAACCGTCATCGACGCGGAGACCGAAGCGCAGCTCCGGGCCCTCGGCTACGTCGGGACTTCGCGCCCCGAGTGAACCTCCGAGGCGTGTAGACTGGCGCTGATGCATTTGTCGTTCATCGCAACCTGGGTGCTCCCCGTGCTCCTGGTGCTGGCTTCGGCGTGCGGTTCGAAGTCGGGCCTGCTCAGCGACGACCGCGCTCCGGTCCCCGTCGAGGACGCGAGCCGTCCGCCGGACGGGGGCTTCGATACCTTCCCGTGCAGCTGGAGCTACGGCCAGCCCCTCGACCTCGGCCCTGCGATGCCCGGAGCGACCCTCGGCGGCGCCGTGCATGGCCTCGCCGACGTTGCGTGGACGCAAACGGGCCTCGCGACCCCGACGGACTCCGGGATCTCCCGCCTCGTCTCGCTGACCGACCCGCCGAGTGTGGTCGGGACGGTGCCCGTCGCCGGGGCTGTCCCGGTCCACGGAATGGTCGACGGTTGGACCGTGCTCGCGTCCGATTGCTCGCTCTCGTTCTTCGACGACGGTGGCTCCCCGCTGCGCCTCTTCATCGCCCCCGTCAATACGCCCCCTTGCGTCTTCGACTCCCTCGATACGACCGCCATCGATGTGAGCGCGGCGGGCGCCCCAGGCCGCTATTCGTCTGCCACGCGCATGTCGACCCGTGGTCGCGTCGTCCATGACGTCGCCTCGACGAGCCCCCTGGGTCGGGGTCCGCGGGATCTGCGAACGGTCGTCAGCGCCGATGGCAGCCTCGTGGCGCGCTTCGCCCTCGACGAGTCCGCGGTCGTCACCGGGATTCTGACCCGCGTCTCCGGGGAGCTGCTCTGGGAGGGGCTCGTCGGGCGCACCGACGGTCGCTTCGCGGTGAGCCTCGACCGGCTCCGGGACGCGGCCGTCGTGCTCTTGATTCACCTCGACGGGGCGACCTTGGTGCGCCTTCCCTTCGATGCGAGCGGGCTCGTGGTCCAGCCCCTCGCGGACATCCGGGGCGTGATTGGGGGCGCGGACAACGCGGTGGTGACCAACGAGACCGAGGCCCTCGTCCCCCTCGCCGACGGGCGCGTCGCCGTGCAGCCGCTCAGCGGCACCGAGCTGCGCTTCTTGCCCGCGCCGCCGGAAGGCGAGGTGATCGACCTGCGCATTCTTCTTGCCCCTGGTGAGAGCCGCGGTGGGTTGCTTTATCGATATCTCGACGCCGCCGGCACCGACCGCCTCGCCTTCCGAACCTTGACCTGCAACCGCTGAAGGCCCCCGAACGCTTCCGTCAGGTCTTCCGCAAGAGCAGGTGGGCGACTCGGGGGCGGTCCTTCGTATCTCGGACTTCGTGCACCCGCTCTACGGCGAGCCCCTGCTCCTCGAGCCACTTCGTCAGGCCGGGGAGGGCGTAGCGCCGGCTGTAGAGCATGGTGACCGTGCGTCCCTCGTCCTTGATGATCAGGTCGTGGCAGAAGTTGAGGGACCCCGGGACGCGGCTCGAGTCGTCGTCTTCACGGATGAAGACCCGCATCTCGAGGTCGCTCGGTTTACGACCCCGGGCAGCCTCCCAGCGTCGGTACGGGCCTTCGAGAAGCAGCCGCCGGTTGGCCTCGGCGGCGGTCTCCTCCGTGGCGCTGTCGGTGAGCCGGAAGAGGGGTTCGGTCTCGATGGAGTCCGGCCGGATGCCCACCTCGAGCCACAGCATGTCGCCTTGTCGCAGGACCTTGAAAGCCTTCTCCCGGAGGAAGGTCTCTTCGTCGCGCACGTTGCCGAAGACGTTGCCGAGGATGAGCACGAGCCGGAGGCCGTCCTCCTTGGGCAGCCGAGTCGTGGGCATGCGGCCGAGGAAGCTGAGGGGCCCCTCTTCGAAATCGGCGCAGGTCGCCATGACCGTGGCGTGCAGCGCGCCCCGCTCGGCGAGGGCTTTCCGTGTATCGCGGGCGGCGCGGGTGAGCAGGGCGATCGAGACATCGGCGAGGCAGAGGGTCAGCCAGGGAAGGGTCTGGTTCTTTGTCTTCTCGAGGTCGAGGAGGCGGTGCAGGAGGCGGACCTCCTTGCCGCCTTCCCCGGGGCCGAAGCTGATGACGTCGAGGCCGCGGACCCGACCCTTCGGACCGAAGCCGAGGGCCGAGGCGATGGGGCCCTTGGTTCGGCCCCGGGAGTCCCGCGTCGGGTCGAGCCATTCGGAGGCGCGCTCTTCGACTCCGCGTAGCCACGTCGTTTGCTCGTAGCCCGCGCGGATGAGGTTCTCCCAGGCGAGGGCACCCTGGGGCTCGAAGTAGAGGAAGCGGTGGCCGAGGTAGTCGTATTGGATTCGGTCTCGGAGCTGGCGCTGGAGCGATGAGGGACCCGAGCCCGTTTCGATTTCGAGGGTGACGAGGCCGAGGTCGGGGTCGATGGATACTTCGCCGGCCTGGGCCCGGAGGGCCTCGATGCGGGTCGCGAGGCCGCGTTTGACGGCGGCGAGCTTCTGGGGCTTGAGCTGCTGGACGACCCCGCTCCGCCAGTTGGCCACGTTCTCGACGCTGACCCCGGCGAGGGCCGCGATGTCCTTGTCGCTCTCGATGCCGAGCTTCCCGGCGATGCTCAGAAAGAGGTCGATGAGCTGGCTCTGGGTCTTGTTCCGCGTGGCCATGGGCGACGATGATGCCACGCAACTGGTTGTCCCGGCGCCCGATAAGGGCCCCATGCAGGCAAGCAGAAGTGTCGCCCCCCTCTCCTGGACCCGTTATGTCGGACAATCGTGGCGGCGAGAGGCCGCCGGGCTATCCGACGTCATGACGGGTCTGCTTTCGGTCGCCCTCGGCGAAGAACTCCGGCCTCTTGCCGGGGGATCCGGGCCCCGGGGCCCAGAGTTGGTCGAGCGCTGCGACCGCGCGGTCGCGGTCGCAGCCATCCTCGAGGGTTGCCCGCCCCAGTGGCTCGCCCGCCGCGCCGCAAACCCGAAGCGCACAGAGGCCTTTGCCGTCGCCGCTGCCTGCGCCGTCTCCGCTACGAAAGAAGACCCCGAGGCATTTCGCCGAGCGCGGCGGGTATTTCGGCAGATCCGGGACGACTTCCAGGACGGCACCATGGCGGGGTTGCTCAGCATCCGCGGCAACGGCCGCGGCCCCGTCTACCAGCAAGCTCGGCGCCGCGCCCGGGCCGCCCGGGCCGAGGGGGAGACCTGGGCCAATGTCTCGACCCTCCGCGCCCAGGTCGCCCGCCTTGATGGGCGCCGGGACGCCCTCGCCGGGGCCGTCGACGACGCGCGCCACGCCGCCGACGCTGGTTACCGCCTGGGCGCCGGCGAGGGCCGCTTTGTCCGGGCCGCCGTGCCCGCCGTCGACGTCGCCTGCGAACTCGCGAGCATGCGAGCAAATTGGAGTACGATGGCCCCGTCGTGCGCCACTCCGCCGCCATCTGCTGCCTGACTCTCATCGCAACTTTCGGTGCCTCACCGCCCGTCGCCGAGGCCGACGTCGGCGACGAGCTCTTCCTGGCGACGATCCTCCTCGAGCAGGCCTACTTCGGGGAAATCCTCCTCTCCGGGAACGACCTCAAGATGGGCAGCAACGCGACCGTTGGGGCCTCGCTGCGCGTCGAGCTGCTCCTGAGCGAGTGGATAGGCCTCGGCGTCGAGGGCAGCGCCAACTACTTCCGCCCGGGAGAAGGCCCGACGCTCATCATCGGCGACACTCCGCAAGCGGTGGCCTTCGAAGGGCGGCACCTGATCGCCGGAACGAACGGCTTCTTGCGAGTGCGCTTCCGCCTCGCCGGCGGCCTCTCAGAGTACTACTTCATCGGCGGTGGGGGCCCAGCGTTCATGGACTACGACCCCAACGACCCGAATGCCTACGGCCTGAGGATTGCCGGCGCCGGCGACATGGGTTGGACCGCCTATGCGCGTTTCGGCGTGCGCGGCGAGCTCATGCCCGGCTTCGGAGCCCTGGTCGAGATCGGGTGGATTCACCGGGAGCACCTGGGCGCCTTCGAGCACACGTCGTTCGTTGCCGGAGCGCCGGTCGTGGAGTCCTTCGACTACGTCATCAACCAGATGAGCATCACCCTCGGCTGGTACATGTCGCGCTGACGGCGGCTCGTGCCGCACTACAGCAGCGCGTCGAAGCGGTAGCTTGCTTTCAGCGTGAGGGCGACCGCTGTCTCACAGGGGGCGCTCTCGCCGTAGCAGTCGTAGGGCACGTCGTGGCGGTAGACGAAGAAGATGTCCGAGCCGGGCAGATACCGCCATCGCATGCGCAAGAGGCTCGTGGTCTCCCGTCGCTGGTCGTTGAGCTGCACGATCCAATCGAAGGCGAGGAGGGTCGACGGCGCGACGGTAGTACGGGCGTTTACCGTGAGCGCCTTTTCACCGTCATAGCCTGGGATGGTGATGAAGCTCTGGACGACGGTTCCGGCGAGACGAAAATGCGGACCGAAGGATGCGCCGCCGTCGAGGGTGAAGGATTGGCGCACCCCGCCGAAGAAGGCGCTGGTCGCGCGGTAGCGGAACGAGGCGTTTGGGTTGAGGCGCGAGCTGGCGTAGATGCCGTACTCGGCAAATACCCCTTCGTAGCGCCCGGCCTCGATGGGAATGAGGTCCAGGAGGTCGAACTCGTCTCCGGGCTCCACCACGTCGGCTTCGTAGCCGCCGGCGAGGTCGAAGCCCCAGGCGGGCCAGTTCACGTCGAGGGAAACCGTGGCGTCGCCGCCGAGATCCGTCCGAAAATCCGACGTGCGCCGCAGTCGCCCCGCCGCCGCCAGGCGTACGTCCCGGAGCCCCATGGCGTCGGGGAACGCCACATAAGCCATCTCGGCCCGGGGCTGGGCGATGCCGCGGCGAAATACGAAACCTAACTCCGGATCGTAGTCGTCGCCGACGAAGAGGAACGAGGCTTCGGGGCGAACGTTGTGGCCGCGGTATCGGAGGCGCGCGGTGCCCGAAAAATGGTCCACGAAGTCCGAGCCCTCGCGCACCGCGTCGTCCGTCGCCGAGGCGGAGCCGGTGAACTCGAGCCTCTCTTCGTCGAGGAAGCGCAGGGTGCTATCGACGCCCAGAGCGTAGCCCTCGGTGCGCTCGTCGGGGGCGGCGCCGGCGGGGAGGCCTTCGAGGTTGTTCCGCGCGGTCGCCATCACGCCGATGTATCCCGCCTCCCCGACGTTTCCCCGGAGGCGGGCGACGCCCCAGTTGGTGTTTGGGTCCCCCGTCATCACGTCGAGGATGCCGAAGCCGAAGGCGCCGGCGTGGCCGTAGACCTTGGCGCCGCCCCACATGGGGACCTCCTCACCGTCGTCGTCGAGGCCGATGCGCCGCGAAAAGAAGAGCTGCGAGCTCTGGGCCTCGCCAAACTCGAAGATGTCGAGGCCGTTGATGAAGAACGGGCGTTGTTCGGGGAAGAAGAGCGGGAAGCGGTTGAGGTTGATGGCCTGGTTGTCGATGTCGACTTGGGAGAAGTCGGTGAGGACGGTCACCTCGGACCAGATGTCGTCGCTGAATCGCATGCGCACGTCGCCACAGGCACGGGCCCGAGCGTTTTGTTCGACGGGAGCCCCGGGGTCCGGGGTCTCCCACCCGAAGAGCACGTAGGGGATGGCGGTGAAGGGCTGGCCCCCCTCGAGCTCGAGGCCGGTCAGCTCGCCGTAGTTCAGAGCGCTCACCGCGCCGAACTCCGGGGGGAGGTGCGACCAATCGTCGGTCGCAAAACGCTCGTTGTGGTCTCGGGTGACGTTGAAGCCGACGACCCGATGGGACTCCCCGGCCGGGATGCCGAGGGCGGGCAGAGGGATGCGCAGCTCGGCGACCCAGCGGTCGTTCAAGACCTTGGTCGCCGACTCCCAAACCGCGTCGTACTCGCCGCGGAAGGTGCGCCCGTTATCGACGGCGACGTAGTCGAGCTGAGTATTCGCCGGGGTCACAGCGAAGCCCACCGTATTGCGATGATCGTGGGCGACGTCGAACTTCAGCGTCACGGCGTCATCGGAGTAGATGCGAAAGTTGTCCCGGCGGAGCTCGAGGGCGCGGACGTCCTCGCCCGGGAGCAGCATCATCTCGAGGCCGACGTAGATCGCATCGTCATCGAAGAGCACCCGGAAGCGGGTATCGACGGGCGGGTCTGCCCTGGGGTCGGGGGAGCGCTCGACGAAATTCTGGCCCACCTCGGCGTCGCCCCAAACCGCCTCGTCGAGTCGCCCGTCGACGCGAATCACGGCTCGGCCTCGGGCGGTGGCTGCGATCGAGCGGGTCGATGGGGCGCGGGTGGCCGGGTCTTCACCCTCTTCGCCCGTTTCCTCGGGCCGTTCCTGGGCGGCCACCGGGCCCGCCAATGCGAGCGCCACGACCACCGCTACTGAGCCGCGCCAGTTCATCCCCGGCCCTTACTAACGCCCTCCTGCCCCCGGTGTCAGTCCTTTGAACGAAAAAGGGCCGCGACTGTCGCCGCGGCCCCGAAGATCGCGGACCGGGGCTGTCGCCCCGGCCCATGTTTGGTCTGCTCAGCTCCCCGGTGCGGCGCCGCAGTCCGCGCAGTCGCTTCCGAGCTCGCACAAGCTGTAGTGCGCACCGTCGCGGCCGTCATCGCACTCGCCATCGCCAGCGGTTCGGCAGGTGTTGTTGCACGTGGCGTCGGGCGTCGCCGAGCACTGGCCGGTGAGGTTGTCGCACAGCTCTTCCCCGGGGCACATGCCCTCCATGGAGCCGCAGGCCGTGCCGCAGATGGTCCCACACACGCGACCGTCGCAAGAACAGGCTTCGCAGCTGCCCTCGGTGCAGTACTGCATTTCCGGGCACATGCCCTCCATGTCGCCGCACTGACCACCGGCGCCGTCGCGGCCGCAGGTGCGGCCGGCGCAGTCCGGGGTCCGGCACTGCTCCTGGTAACACTCCGCCCCGCCGTCACACGTCCCGCAGTCGGTCGTGCCGCAGGCGTCCATGCCGCAGCCGATGGCGTCGCAGCCGCAGACGGTGCAGCTGCTTCCGCTACACATCGAGCCAGCCGCGCACTCGCCGCAGCTCCCGCCGCAGCCGTCGCTGCCACACGCGGCGCCATCGGCGCAGTCGGGCGTGCAGAGCGCGGGGTCACGGGGCCCGCAGTCGGTACAGTCGGTGCCGTAGTCACACGCCGAGTTGAGGGAGTCGGGGCCGCCGTCGTCGCACTCGTCATCGGCAGGGAAGCTGCATTCGTCGGTGCATAGGAAGCCAGGAGGAATGGGGCCCACATCGGGTGGGGGGCGCGTGCTTCCGTCACCGCCATCCGTCCCCGAGCCGCCATCGGAGCGGCCGCTGTCAGTCGTCGAGCTGCTTCCAGAGTCGCAGCCGAACGCCATGCTGAATGCCAATACGGCGATCGTCGCCAAAACAGTCTTACTCATGTCAGGGGCCTCCGGTGCGACCACACTGCGAATCCCATGCCCACGTCCCGATCCACGAAACCATTCGCCTTCTGGTCACCGGATGGTGATCCAGCCGGCTAGGCGCCTCGCCACGGCTGGCGCATCGCCTGTCCCGAATCAATGCCTCCGACTTCGAAAGGGGCGCTTCACCCGCCCTGGCGCAGAGCTCGGCGGAAGCGCATCGACGTGTCGGAGGCCCAGAAGCGAAGGAGGTGGGTGACGGTGTTGTCGCCGCCGGGCTTTTCGCCCCGAGTCCTCCCGAGGACCTGCGCTGCGCCAGCGATGTCGTCGCAGACCAGGAGGGCGGCCCGGGCGGCGGTGAGTTCGACGTCGGCGACCCATCGCGGCACGTCCGGGGCGGTCGTCGACGCATAGCGACTCGCGGCCTCCTCGACCAGCCGGCGACTCCGGCGCGGGATGGCTTTGCTCACCTGGCGACTGCGATCTTCCAGGTCTGCCCCGTTGCCATAGCCAGGCACGTGGGCGTGCGTCGCCGCCTCGAGCAATGCGCCGAGTTCCGCGGCAGGGATACGCATCACCGCGTGAGTCTCCCGGGCGATATGGGCGAGGGGGCGGGCCAGCATCAACGCCAGCTCGGCTGTCGGGAGGGATGTGGCCCAGGCGGGCACCATGATCGCCGGCGGGCTCGCGAGCTCTATCGACACGTCGGGCACATTCGCCTCGTGCACGTAGAGTTCGAACTCGGTGACCCCGAAGACCGCGCCGAGGCGGCCCGCGAGATTGCGCACCGCTAGCACGGCCCCGGCGCGGATCCGGTCGCGCTTCGAGAGACCGTATTGCGCATA
>JAFDCW010000244.1 GCA_019312705.1 Deltaproteobacteria bacterium | reverse complement strand
GCACGTCGAGATTGCCAGGCAGGTAGAGCGTTGCGCACGCCGGGCCCCCGCCGGCTTTGCCGAAGAGTTCGTAGAGGGGCACGCGGTGCACCGCAAGGCCGAGGCCTTCCATCGCCGCGATGAAGGCGTCGCTGACTCCGTCGGGGACCAATACGCCGTTCCGCACTTGTCGCGAGTTGCCGGCGTAGCGCTCGACGGCGTCGTCGGCCTCGATCGAGAGCACGTCGCCGAGGGCCTCGCGGACGACGTCGGCGCCGGGCCCCCACAAGCCCCCGGCGTAGTGGACCAGGACCGGCGCGCCGCCGGCCGGCCGGGCCCCGAAGTGAACCGTGTCGCCGTGAAAGTGGGGGTAGATGAGTTCGGCGTAGACCCGCGCCGACTCGTCGATGCCGGTGAAGTCTGCGGCAAACGCTACGCCCTCCTTGGACGAGCGGGCGCTCTTCGGCGTCGTGCCCTCGTCGTAGTGACCGGCGACCGCGTAGGTGAGCACCACCTTCGGGCCGACGGCGGCCACGTCTGCCATGCCCTCCCAGCGGTGGGGGTTGTCGGCGACCTCGACGCTGAGCCCGGCCGCGTCGCCGAGAGCCGAGACTAGGCTGCGGTAGTAGTCGGCCTCGAGGCGGCGGTGAGCGAGCATGTTCGGCATCACCGCGCGCAAGGCGCCATCGCGCACACTCACCCACGGTCCGTTGGCGGTGAAGACTCGGCCGGTCATCGCGTCGGCGAGGTTGCCGAGAACCTCCGTCGAGTCTCCAGGGTGAATCGCGCCGCCCGGGCCGACGCGCAGCGCTCGGTGGTCGAGGAAGGGATTGTCGATCGCCTCGTAGTCGAACACCGCATCACCGCCACAAGCGACGATCGCATCGCAGATGGCGAGCCACTCGTCGTAGGCCTCGCGCGGCGAGTACTCGAGATGCGTCACCTCGCTCTTGTAGTTGGCCCCGGCCTTGTTGACGGTGGTCGGCACCGGCGGACGGACGATGAAAGTGGAGCCGTAGATGTGGGACAGGGGGTTCATGGCGACGCCATCCTAACCCGCCTTCCGGGCACCGGGGCCATCGGGACGATGCCTCGATGCGGCACCCGGACCGGGCCGCTGGCCACTCGCGTGGCCACTCAGGCCTCTGCAATCCTCAGCAATTTCCGCCGCTTTGGTCGCGCTCCCCTGGAACGATAGTTGCGGTGTCGGGGACCATGCGCGCCTCCTTTGCCCTCATCCCCCTCGTGCTCTTCGCCGCCTGCGCCGCGCCCGGCGACGTAGACCTCGACGGCGCCGAGGATCTCGGATCCATCGGCACGAAGGACGACTCGGTGACCCACCGCGAGGTCGCCATCGACCTCGCCCCGGGGGCGACCAAGCGCTTCCGCGTCACCGCCCACCGCTTCCACGCCGCCTTCGGTCAGGACGACGCCGGCGACGGCCTCGAGGCCGCGATGCTCAGCGCAAAGCACTACGACATCGAGATCGAAGGCCCTTCGGCCCACGACCCCCAGCTGGAAGCCGCGGCCCCGACGGGCCAGGACGAGATCCTCCGCAACTGGACCCTCCGAGTACACAACCTCGGCACCGGCCAGCTCACGGGCACCCTCGCCATCGAGTCCATCGTCGAGCTCCCCGCGGACGGCGACGCGCTCCTTCGGGAGGTCTCGGTCGAGATCCCCGCAGGCGGCGTGAAGCGCTTCCGCATCGCCGGCCCCTCGATCGTCGCGTCTTTGACAACTTCCCCCGGCGCCCTCAGCCAGCTCTCGGCCAAGCACTACGACATCGAAGCCGTCGGTGACCCCGGTACCGCTCCCACCCTCGAGGTGCTGAGCCCCGGCGATGAAATCCGCAACTGGACCGTGCGCGTGCACAACCTCTCGGCGGATACGCTGACCGGCGAGCTCCGAGTGGAAATCCGCCGCGACCTGCCGCCCCCGCCGGCAACGACCGGCCGCCCCACCGCCACCTCGCCCGTGCAGGCGAGCAACGAGTTTGCGACCTACGCCGAGGCGCTGCCCTACGTATCCGCGGTCAAATGGGCCCACCCGCTCATCCAGCGCGCCATGGCTGCCATGGGCCCGGGCTACCGCAGCATCTTCACCTACCGCGAGTGGCGCGTCGCCTACGGCCTCGAGAACGAGCGCACGGGCACCGACGAAGAGAAGCGCAACAAGAAGGTGCGCAACTTCATCCGCGTGCTCGTCGGCGAGCTTCGGGACTACCCCGACCTGCTGCGCCAGCGCCTCACGGTCATCGCCGACCACCAGAGCTATGCATCAGCCGATGAGGTCCCGAGCTTCGATACGACCGAAAATCTCTTCGACCAGCTGAGCTACCCTGCGTACCAGAAGATGGTCCAAGTCATGCGCATGGTGCATACCCACCGCGCCGCCCAACTCGCGAGCAGCGACGACGGCTACCACCACGGCTTCGGCGCCCACGGCTACGGCTCGAGGCGCGTCAACAAGGCTGTGCCGCCCTTCGACCACTGCGACATGAAGTTCATGTTCAACAACTACATGACCGAAAACGCTCCGGCCTGGCCCGACGCCGCCCAGTACGAGGCCGAGTACGCGGTCTACCGCGCCAACGTATGCACCGCCGATGACTTCGAATGGATGTACAACTTCCGCGGCCACGTAAACTTCCAGCCGCTCTGGCTCGAGTCGAACGCCTTCAACATGAACTCCCTGCGGGCCCGGGGCGCCGCCATCTCGAGGGGCGACGAGAGCTACTACCAAAGGCCCTTCGCGACCCGCCACGCCGCGGCCCGGAGCGCCTGGGGCAGCTACCTCTTCTACCGCGACGCGGACCACCGGGCGCTCATCAGCGCATCCGAGCGCGACGGCGGCCCGATCCTCTACATCACTGACCAGGACCTCGACGAAGACGGCCTCGCCGATTATCGCCTCTTCGACACCGACGGCTGCGGCGACCAGGGCATCGGCCGGCCCATCCCGGCCGACAACTGCAACATGGTCAGCTGGGACGAAGCGTGGAGCACACCCAATACGACGGGCCACGCGTCGACGTGGAACGCGAGCGACTTCGGCCAGCCGGACATGGGTTTCCTCAGCGCGTTTGCGACCTTCGGCGAGCGCATGGCCCGCTTCAACCAGGCCCTCGACCGCCACACCAACTGGGGCCCGACGAGCTACTACATGCTCGACGCGTCGAACGTCGGCGATATCAGCCCGCGCGTCTATGGGGCCTACTCACCCATCGTCGCTGCGAGCTACGACGTCAGCGCCAGCGCCTTCTTCATCACCCGCAACTACAGCACGACCTCGGACTTCGAGCGGGGCCGGGCCAAGTGGCTCTTCGTGATGAAGTTCCCCGCCTCGCGCTACTACGACTCCGGCGACCTCGAGGCCGGCCGGCCGATCGATTTCGACGAAAACTACTTCAGCGAGCCGTCGCTTTCGAACGACTTCTACGACGAGCGCGCCCTCGACCACTGGGGATACATCCCCGGCGAAGAGCACCACGCGCAGATCTATCTGACCTACGGCGACCGGGGCGATTCCGTCCCGGACCGGGTCGCCATCCCGGCTCCTTGAGAGCCCGGCTGTTGCGGGAGGGCTCTGTTCAGCGAGTGGAGAGGGTAGCCACGCGACTCCGGATACGCGCCGCTCGGCCGGGGAACAAACGGACGGGAGAACGTCAGTCTTCGAGGTGTTCGCGAACGCCGTCGTTGAGCTGTCCGTGCAGGCGCCGGTAGTCGTACCAGGCCCGGGCGATGGCGGTGATTTTGTCCCGGGCCCCGGCGCTGTCATACGCCTGGTCCTCTTGGATTCCTTCGAGGTGAGCGATGAAGTCGCTCCACGCGCCGCGTCCGGCGGCGACGGATGCCTCGAGCTCGCGGTTCTTCTCCTGGAGGTCGGGCGGCGGGATGAGGGCTTGCAGCCCCGCCTCGAGTTCGGTGAGCTTCTCCAAGCACTCGTCACGGACCTGCCGCGCATAGGCACCGCGTCCGTTGCCGGCGCGGGTATCGATTGCTGCCATCAGCTGCGTATTGTCCGTGATGTCATCAATGTTTTCGCCCTGAAGGGCGCACCCCCAGAATCCGTCAAACTGCGCGCGGCGGAGACCGTTGATGTTGCGACCGTACTGGGAATACATCTCTGAGTCACCGCCGCCCGCCATGTAGACCACGAGCGCGGCGATGGCAGCCACGACCGACAGAATCATCATCGCGAGCATCCGGCCGCGCCCGGAGCGCATGGCCTTCTCGTCCGCCTCCATGGAGGCCATCGGGCCGAGGGGCGTCTGCCCACCACCGGAACCCAAATCGCCGAGATCGTTTTGGTCGTCGCTCATCTCATTGTCCCCCGGGTCAAGAACGGCGCCCGACGAGTTGATCAGTCCGAGAGGTCGAGGCGTAGACCGCCCCCACCGCCGAGGCGGAGTGTGCTCGGGTCACCCGACGGGGGCAAGGCGCCACCGCCCCCTAGTTCGAAGTCGCCGTCGCCGAGCAGGCTCCCGCCGCCTGTGGCGCCGCCACCGCCGCCGAGTTCGAAATCTCCATCCCCGCCGAGCTGGAATCCTTCGCCTTCGAGGCTGCCCAACTCTTCGTCATCCTCGTCGAGGAAATCGTCATCGAGGGGCTCCTCGAGAGCTGTCGGGCCGAGGATCCGCCCGATGAGCTCCGTGACCTGAGCCACCTGGGCAGCGGGCACCATCTCGAGGATGGTCCGAGCCTGAAGCCTCATCTCGTCGTAGCGAGAGGCCGCTCGAAGGATCTGGGCCGACGAAAGGCGGGTCTGCCAATCGTGGGGTTTGCGCTCGATGGCTTCGAGAGCCTTCGCAGCAGCCCGGTCCATGTCGTGGGTGGTCATGTAGTAGTTGGCCCAGAGCATCGGAAGGATCGGCAGCTCGGGGTCGAGCTCTTGGGCGCGCTCGAGCTCGCCGAGGGCCGTCTCGACTTCGGACCGGGCGAGGTAGACCGCCGCCTGGGTCGCGTGGCCACCCGCAAAGTCGCTGTGCAGCTCGAGGGCCTGGGCGACCTGGCGAGAAGCGGTGTCCATGTCCTGCTGGGCCATGGAGATGCCGGCGAGGTTGTTCAAGCGCGGCGCGTCGCGGCGCAGCTGGGCCGCAGCCTCGAACTCCGCCATGGCCTCCTCGGCGCCGCCGGACGTCAGCAAGACCACGCCGCGGACCGAACGTATGCCGGGGGAGCGGCGGTCCATCGCGAGGGCCTCCCCGGACAAGTCGAAGGCGCGCTCGTGCTCGCCCTCGTTGACCAGGGTGTGAATGGATAGGTGATTCTGGAATGCCCCGAGGGCCGCGAGATCATCGATGATTCGGTAGTCGTCCTCGCCAGGCTCGGTTCCGCGGCCGCCGTAGGGGTCGAGTATCTTCGGAGTTCCTTCGCCGACCTCGCCCTCGTAGACCGCGATGCCGAAGTAGCCGAAGTGCCCGCTCGGGTCCGGGGGGCGACGGTCCCCGGGGAACGAATAGATTTCGACGAGCATCGCGTCGACGCCCTGAGAGCGCAGCGCGCTCGCGGCGACGAGGGCGACCTCGAGGGAGTAGAGCTTTTCGCCGGCGTCGTCGACGCTCATGCGCTCCATCGAACGTGCGGCGTTGCGGATGGGCGTATCCCGGGGGGCGCTGGTGGGCCAGGTGACGTAGCCCCGAGCGCTCGCTCGCGCGCGGATCGCCTCGACGATGCCTTCGGCCTTGGCGACCGGCGAGGACCCGGTCGCCGCGTCATCGCCGAGGGCCTCGATGGCGTCGTCGGCATCGAAGAGCGCGAGGTTCTCTTCGGGCACGGTGACGCCCACCCGGCGCGCGTGGCCCTCGAGCTCGCCGCGGTCGAGGGGCCGGAGCGGGACTTCCTCCCCGACGGTCACGGGCGCGTCGTGGGCCCAATAGAAGTAGCCGCCAACGAGGAGGGCGACCACGAGGGCGATGCCCCCGGGGACCATCCACTTCGGTTGCTGCCCTCCCCCGCCGGCCTTGGCGGCGTCGCTCAGCTTCTCGACGCCCCCGACGCGCATGCACTCGGGGCAACGGGGCTTCTTCTTCTCACCTTCGTACTCGAAACGGTGATCACAATGAACGCAGAGGTAACGCATCAGTTCTCCGGCGCGGGAGCATAGCGAAAGGGGAGGCAACGGGCGAATGGAGCATTTGGGGCCCCTCGACGGCCCCCGCACCATGGGTTACACCAAGGTTATGCTTCGCATTCCCCCGGCGCTGCTGGCGTGCGCTTTCGCCGCAGCCGGGCTCATCGGGTGCTCCCTCGACCAATCGGCCCTGGTTCCCCAGGGGGACGCGGGGGTGCGTGTCCCTCCGGACGGGGGCGGAGATGCCGGCGATGCGGGGGCGGATTCCAGCGACAGCGGCGTGGATTCGGGCCGGGACAGCGGCCTTCGCCCCGACACGGGAACCGCGCCGGACTCCTCGGTCCCCGACGGCGGCTGTACACCCTGGGGCACCGGGGTCGAGCTCTGCAACGCGGTCGACGATGACTGTGATCCGGCAACCCCTGACGGGAGCGGCGATCCCATGATCGGGGTCCCCTGCGACGGCGCCGACGAGGACCTCTGCGACGAAGGGTTCGTGGCCTGCATCACCGGCGCCCCGGTCTGCGACGATGCGACCGAGACCACCGGCGAGGTGTGCAACGGTTCGGACGACGACTGTGACGGGACGATCGATGAGGGCGTGACCACGCTCTACTTCCTCGATGTCGGCGGTGCTCCGGCGGCGACGGCTTCGCGGCCGGCGGCGGCGACTGCGACGACGGAAACGAGTTCCGAAACCCCGGACAAGCCGAGCTCTGCACGATGCGCGACACCAACTGCGACGGGCGCATCGACGAAGGCTGCACCTGCACCTCGGTAGTCCGCGGGGCAAGCATCTACTCCTTCTGTACCGGAGCTCGCACTTACGACGAGGCGCGGGACCTCTGCACCGGTCGAGGACAGGACCTCGCCTTCATCGGGGATGCCACCGAAAACGACTTCATCGTCGGCGAGGTGTATGCCCGCGGCCTCGGGGTCGCCTACGTGGGCCTTCACGACGGCGGCCACGAGGGCGACTGGCGCGGCGCCGCGGAGGAAACCCTCACCTACACCGCCTGGGCACCGGACGAACCCAATAACAACTGTGGCCGAGGTTGCGACGAGGACTGCGGCGTCGTGGGGTGGGACGGCCGCGCCGCCGGGATGTCCTGGAACGACGCGAACTGCGGCTTGGACTACGCGGCCGTGTGCGAAGGCCCTGCTCCGTGAGCACCGACCCGGGGCTCGACTGCCTCACCTGCGGTGCCTGCTGCCGGACCGGCCACGACGGACGTATCCTGATCCCCCAAGACGACCTCGTCTTCTGGCGCCGCCTGCGTCGTACGGACCTCACGGAGGCCATCCAACCGGGCCACTTCGGCGAAGTCGCCTTCGCCGCCGACGACGCCGGCGCCTGCGTGCACCTCGGCACCGAAGCCAGCCCCAACGCCTGCCAAATCTACGCCATCCGAGGCACCACCTGCCGCGACTTCGAACGCGGCAGTACGCAATGCCTCGAGTTCCGCCGCGACTTCGAGGTCAGCTAGCGGGGGCCTGCCTGGTTCGGCCGCCACTGGCCTCGCCTCTCGCCACCAAACCAGGCATTCGAAGGGCAAATACCCCGTGTTTTCAGCGTCTCGATTGGGTACGGCAGTTGCATCGCTGCCATGAGCCATCAATACGTCACGCCACTCCGCCAACTGCCTCGGCATTCTCACGTGTCTCGCGCTCGTCGGCTGCGTGGGTTTTGGGGCCGAGTCGTACGATGACGCCCGCGACGGTGACGGCTGCGGCGGCGGCAAGTGCGATGACGACTCGCTGACGTCCGACGCAGGAACGTCATCGGACGCCCACGTCGACGCCGACGACCCGCGGGCCGTATCCAGGGGAATCTCATTGCACGTTGGGGTCGACCACGTGCAGTGGAGTCTGCCCGTTGCCAACCGCCCGCTCTCAGGTGCGGAGAATGATGCGACTGATATGCGGGGAGCGGCCGCCCAGGCGGGGTTCGAGACCCAGATGCTCCTGGGCCCAGACGCCACCGGCGATGAATTCATCACAGCCATCGACCGAGCCGCAGAGACCTTGGTCACCGGCGATACCTTCCTCCTCTCCTTCTCGGGCCACGGCACTTGGGTACCCGACGAAAATGGCGATGAAGCGGACGGGAGGGACGAGATCCTCGCCCTCTAC